>CAZOSR010000042.1:0-11633 GCA_964582445.1 uncultured Coriobacteriaceae bacterium
CCCCAAAGCGGTGGTGTCCTGCGAGGATGCCCCCTCGATCTACGAGGTCCCGCTCACGCTTCACGAGCAGGGGCTCGATGTGATGGTACTCGAGCGCCTCGAGATGGCCTGCGGCGACCTCGATATCGAGGAGTGGCGCGGGTTCGTGGAGCACCGCCGATCACTCGCGAAGACGGTCGACATTGCGCTCGTCGGCAAGTACGTCGCGCTGCCCGATGCGTATCTCTCCGTGACTGAGGCGCTTGACCACGCCGGTATCTCGCACGGGTACAAGGTGAACGTGCACTGGCTCGATGCGGAGAGCCTCTCTCCAGAGGAAGTCGAGAGTCGTCTTGCCGACTTCGACGGCATCCTGGTGCCAGGCGGCTTCGGTGTACGTGGCATCGAAGGGAAGGTACGGGCAGCCCGATGGGCTCGTGAACAGAGGGTGCCGTACCTGGGCGTCTGCCTGGGGATGCAGGTCGCAGTCGTGGAATTCGCGCGCCACGTTGCGGGTCTCGAGGACGCCAACTCCGGCGAGTTCGATCCCGTCACGCCGCATCCGGTCATCGACCTCATGCGCGAGCAACATGACATCCACGATCTGGGCGGGACGATGCGGCTGGGCGCATATCCGTGCAAGGTCATCGCGGATACGAAGGGGTTTGAGGCGTACGGCGAGGCAGTCATCTACGAGCGCCACCGACACCGCTACGAGGTGAACAACGCGTACCGGCAGCAGTTGGTGGACGCCGGGCTGTTGATCTCTGGTCTCTCGCCGGATGACAAACTCGTCGAGATGGTCGAGATCCCGGATCATCCATGGTTCCTTGGCATGCAGGGCCATCCGGAGTTCAAGAGCCGCCCGACCCGCCCGGCGCCCCTATTCAGGGACTTCATCGGAGCCGCCGTGGTATGCCGAACGATGCGCGAGGCGAGGTCATGAGCCGGGTGCTCGAGACCTTTCTGGATCTCGCACGCATTCCCAGTCCGACCGGCCAGGAGTCAGCGGTGGCCGGTTACGTGGCGGATGCGCTACGGCGCGCGGGCTGTGAGGTTCGCTTCGACGATACGTGTGCTGCTACGGGAGCGGACACCGGCAATCTGATCGGCACCGTGCCGGGAACCCTTTCGGGGGGCGTTCTGGCGTTCTCTGCGCACATGGACTGCGTTCAGCCGTGCGAAGGCGTAGAGCCGGTCGTGACTGGTGGCGTTATCCGCAGTGCAGGTGAGACGATCCTCGGCGGGGATGACAAGGTCGGACTGGCGGCGATCGTCGAGGCGGTCACACGTCTTGCCGAGCAGGGTGTCGAGCATCGATCGCTCAAGCTCCTGCTCACTGTCTCTGAAGAAGAGGGGCTGCTCGGCGCCAAAGCGCTGTCGGCCGAAGATGCGACTTCAGAGCTCTGCCTGGTGCTCGATGCTGACGGTCCGGTCGGCGGGATAGTCGTCGGAGCGCCAAGCCATCATACCTTCGCCGCCACCTTCCACGGCCGAGCTGCGCACGCCGGGGTTGAGCCCGAAAAGGGCGTTTCGGCCATCGCAATGGCTGCCGACGCGATCAGCCGCATGGAACTCGGACGGCTTGACGGGCGCACGACTGCCAACATCGGGACCATCGCGGGGGGCAGCGCGACAAACGTCGTCGCTCCCTCATGCTCTCTGACCGGCGAGTGCCGATCTCTCGACGCCGGACGTGCCCTTGCTGTACGGGAGCGAATGGATTCGGCGATGCGGGAAGCTGCGAAGGCAGCCGGTGGAACGGTGACGGTCGAGTGGGATCACGCGTACGATTCGTTCACCGTGCCGGTCGACTCACCTGCGGTACGCTTGGTTATGCGGGCGTGCGAGGTCATCGGTGTTGAACCGCACACGTACACGACGGGCGGCGGGAGCGACGCGAACGTGTTCGCAACGCACGGGGTCCCGACGCTCGTTCTGGGTACGGGGATGACGAACGTGCACTCCACCGACGAGGAGTTGAAGGTCATCGAGCTGGAGCGGTTGGCCGATTTACTCGTTGCCTTAGCGACGATCACGGAGCCCTAGAGCTATGCGGCTTGTATGGGGCAGTGTGGTGAGCGTCGACGAGGCGGGTCGATCTGTGGAACGCCTCACCGTCGTGCTGGATGGCTCTCCCGTGTCGCATCGGGCGGTCGCATACCCGGCGCTTGCTGGTCCCTGCAGGCCGGGAGATCGCGTTCTGTGCAATACGACAGCCGTCGACCTGGGACTTGGGACAGGCGGTGATCACTTCGTCGTAGCGCGCGCGGGGGAGGGGGTCGTCCTTGACGATCCTGTTCCCGGGCACATCATGAAACTCCGGTACACGCCGCTCCAGCGCGACGTCACCACTGTAGAAGAGCCCGCGAGCCCGCATCACGAGGTGATGGTGGCCGCCCGCACCCTGAACGGACTCCCTGTCGTGTGCTGCGGCCTTCACAGCCAGGTCCCGATCGTTGCCGCCGCGGTCAAGGAGCGTGTTCCGGAGGCGCGGGTCGTGTACATCATGACCGATGAGTCCGCGTTGCCGATGGCACTCTCGCGTCTTGTGCCGAGGATGCTCGGGGTGGGACTCATCGACGAGACGATCACGTGCGGTCAGGCCTTCGGCGGTGGGCTCGAAGCCGTGAATCTGTACTCTGCGCTGCTCGCCGCACATCATGTGGCGTGCGCGGATGTCGCGATCGCGGCGATCGGCCCCGGCATCCCCGGTACCTCGACGCCGTACGGGCACAGCGGTATTGCTCAAGGGCAGGCGGTGAACGCGGTGCACTCTCTGGGAGGCACGCCCATAGCCGCGCTGCGGCTGTCGTTCGCCGACGAGCGGCCACGCCATGTTCCCGTAAGCCATCAAACGCTTGTGTCGCTGGCATCGGTCGCTCTCGCCCCGGCAATCATCCCCGTCCCAGGGCTCCCACCCGATATGGCCGTTCGTGTGGATCAAGCGCTCGAGTCAGCCAGCATCTGGGTGCGTCACGAACGTGTAGACGTCCCCGACCTCGTATTCCCGGACACCCGGGGTCTCGATGTCCGGACGATGGGGCGTGACTTCGACGCGGATCCTGCATTCTTCCTCGCCGCTGCCGCTGCCGGTGCCGTCGCGGGTGCGCGGTCGGACGGGGTGTGACATCGGTCACAACGGGTATACCTACTGGTAGACACACCAATGCCGCTCGTCTCCGGTTCGCGGCCGCTGGCTCCGAAAGTGTGGTATTGTGCGCGCATGGACAACGCATTTGTGGATGATTTCTTGGGATATCTCGCGGTCGAGCGTGGTGCCTCTGCTCACACGATCAGCGCATATCGGGGCGACCTCACCGCATACTCTGCCCATCTTGCGGAGCGTTCGGTATCGCCCCTGGAAGCCTCTCGCGACGACGTCATAGCGTTCATGTCGTTGCTTCAATCGAAGGGGTTGGCGGCGAGTACCGTTGAGCGCAAGATTGCTGCCGTCAAGAGTTTCCATGCGTATCTCGTGCGTGAGGGTCTCACCGAGGCGCACCCCACGGTGGATGTGACGCTGCCGAAGGTTCCCACGAGACTGCCGGATGTGATCTCCGTTGACGATGCGATGCGACTGCTGTCCCAGCCGTTCCCTGAGGGCCCCGTTGGACATCGGGATCGGGCGGTTCTCGAGACCCTGTACGGGTGTGGCCTTCGCGTGAGTGAGCTCACCGGGTTGGACATCGGCTCGATAGACCTTGAGGCGGGGTTCGTCCGAGTGTTCGGCAAGGGGAGCAAGGAGCGGCTCGTGCCCATCGCCGGCAAGGCGACAGCGGCCATCGGGGAGTACCTGGCTCACGGACGCCCATTCCTGAGGGCCAAGAAGGCGACGAGGCGTCCCGATCCGGATGCGCTGTTCTTGAATGTCCGTGGCGGTCGGCTGACACGTCAGGCCGTCTTCGGAATCGTGCGTGACTACGGTGCCAAGGTCGGGCTGCAGCTGCATCCCCACACCCTGCGGCACTCATTTGCCACGCACATGCTGCAAGGGGGTGCCGAGTTGCGCGCGCTCCAGGAGATGCTCGGGCACGCCGACATCTCCACGACACAGGTCTACACTCACGTGGACCGCACGCACGTGCGGGAAGAGTACCTCACCACGCACCCACGCGCTCGTCTCCGCTAGTTCCCTGCGCGGCTTCGCGTCGGCTCGTCCGTACTGTCTGCGCCGCATGGCAGACTGGTCGACTGATTCAGGCGCAGACCCATTCACGCCCGTTCACAATTCTGCTTCCGCAGATGGTATACGGGGCTCTCGGGGGGTAGAATGAATGAGGTGTACCCAGCCCTGTATAAGGAGGCGGATCGCAGAGTGAACGGGAAGACGAGTAGGATCCTGGCCCTGCTCCTGGCGCTGATGCTCGTAGTGGCATTCGTGCCAGGGTGTGCGGCCGAGGAGGAGCCGGTCGATGAAGAGCCGGTCGCCGAGGAGCCGACGGAAGAGCCTGTCGATGAGGAGCCGGTGCTCAAGGCTGCGATGATCACCGACACCGCAGGTCTTGGTGACAAGTCCTTCAACGACCTGACCTGGAGGGGTTTCGAGCAGGCAGAGTCGGAATTGAACGTTGAGGTCAAGGCACTGGAGTCGGCAACGATCAACGACTACGAGCCCAACCTCGACCAGTTGGCGCAGGCTGGCTACAGCCCGCTCGTCGCCACGGGTTTCCTTTTGACCGACACGGTTTCCAAGGTCGCTCCGCAGTACCCGGACACGATGTTCATCAACATCGACGGGTTCTTCGATCCGGTTCCGGCGAATGTCGTGGGCGTCGGTTTCAAGGAGAATGAGGGCAGCTACCTGGCCGGTGTGGTCGCCGGTCTCGCAACCCTTGATACGTTCGACGATCGTCTGAATGACAAGAACGTCATCGGCTTCGTGGGTGGCATGGATGTTCCGCTGATCCGTAAGTTCCAGGCGGGCTTCGAAGCGGGCGCCAAGTCGGTCAACCCCGACGTCGAGATCATCGGTCTGTACACCGGTAGCTGGGACGACGTGGCCAAGGGCAAGGAGCTCGGACTGTCCTTGATCGATCAGGGCGCGGACGTCATCTACGCTGCCGCTGGCGGTTGCGGTGAAGGTACCGTGCGCGCGTGCCAGGAGAAGGGTGCGCTCTTCATCGGTGTCGACGCTGACCAGTACAACACGATCGCCGATTCCGGCGATGTCATGCTGACCTCGATGATGAAGAACATCAACGTCGTCGTATACGACCTGATCAAGGCCGCCGTCGACGGTGAGTTCCCTGCGGGCACGATGCAGGTCTTCGGTCTCGCCGAGGGTGGCGTTGGCCTGGCTCCGTACCACGACTTCGAGTCGAAGGTGCCGCAGTCCATCAAGGACGCCGTGCAGAAGGCCACTGATGACATCATCGGTGGGACCATCGTCGTACCGGAAGAGATGTAAGGTCGCTGTAAGGGCGGCGGCTGAAGCCTGCTGCCGCCGAGAATGGGCTACACTTGAGGGGCGACCGGCGAGAGCGGGTCGCCCCTCCTACGTGCAATGTGCTCTGTCCGTTCGAGAGGACTGCAGATGCCGGTACTCGAGCTGCGCGAGGTCACCAAGGTCTTCCCGGGTGTGGTCGCCAACGACAAGGTCTCACTCGCCCTAGAGGAGCGAGAAATCGTGGCCCTGTTGGGGGAGAACGGCGCGGGCAAGTCCACGCTCATGAACATCGTGTATGGTCTGCTCTCTGCCGATTCAGGCGAGATCCTCGTGGACGGAGCGCCGGTCAGGATCAAATCCTCCAGGCAGGCGATCGACCTTGGAATCGGGATGGTCCATCAGCACTTCATGCTGGTCGAGCCGCTGACGGTCACCGAGAACATCGTGCTTGGCAGAGAGCCTGGACGCTTCGGCGTCATCGATATGAAGGCGGCGCGTCAGCGGGTCGCTGAGCTCTCGGAGCGATATGGACTACGGATCGACCCTGATGCGAAGATCAGCAGTCTCGAGGTCGGGTTGCAGCAGCGGGTTGAGATACTGAAGGCGCTCTACCAGGGCGCGCGCGTGCTCATCCTGGACGAACCGACTGCGGTACTCACACCGCAAGAGGTGCGTGAGTTGTTCGCCGTCGTTCGCTCGCTTGTCGACGAGGGCCTCTCCGTGGTCTTCATCACACACAAGCTTGAAGAGGTGATGGCGGTTGCGGACCGCATCGTCGTGATGCGGCGTGGCGCTGTTGTTGGAGAGGTGCGCCCGTCGGATACCGATGAGATCGCGCTGGCCCGCATGATGGTAGGCAGGGATGTCGTGCTGCGCATCGAGAAGGAGCCTGCCCAACCAGCGGACGTCGTCCTGGACGTCCGCGATCTCATGGTCAAGAGCGATCGCGGCCTCGATGCCGTCTCTGGCGTCTCGTTCACCGTGCGCGGCGGTGAGACGGTCGCGATCGCGGGAGTCAGCGGCAACGGTCAGACGGAACTCGTCGAGGCGCTCGTGGGTCTACGGCCGCCAGATTCCGGGACGATCGACCTCAAGGGCAGGGACATCACTCGCGCGAGCGCCCGGTCGACGATCGAGGTCGGGGTGTCGCACATACCGGAGGACCGGCATCGTCGCGGGCTTGTGTTGGATTTCGATCTCGCCGAGAACCTCGTGTTAGGTGATCACCGGACGGAGCCCTACGCAACGCATGGGTTCATGCACGTTGGCGCGATCACGACCATGGCGAGGAAGCGCATCGAGGATTACGACATCCGGACGCCATCAGAGAAGGTGCGCGCATCAAGTCTCTCAGGCGGCAACCAGCAGAAGGTCGTGGTCGCGCGCGAGATTGGCCGCGACCCCGAGTTGTTGATAGCGGCGCAACCCACCCGCGGCCTGGACGTCGGCGCCATCGAGTTCGTCCACCGCCAGATCCTCGCTGAGCGTACGGCAGGCAAAGCGGTGCTCCTCATCAGTCTTGAGCTCGAAGAGGTCATGGCGCTTGCCGACAGGATCCTGGTCATGTATGAGGGTCGCATCGTCAAGGAGTTCGCCGCTGATGAGGCGGATGCGGAGACGCTCGGTTATCACATGACCGGCGGCGGGGGCACGAAGCTCGGTGACGATGAAGCGAGTATCGCTGAGGCTGGATCGGGGGTGGGTGCGTGAGCGAGTTGAAGGGTCCCGTGGCCGCACAGCGTGCCTGGATGCCTATCGTGCGGCAGATCGGCACCCCCGTCATCTCTGCAATCCTCGCGATCGGGGTCGGCTCCCTCATCATCTGGATGTCCGGATACAACGCGGGTGAAGCGTTTGCCGCGCTGTTCGAGGGTGCGCTCGGTGGTCCCCGGCAGATCGGGGAGACGGTCCTGCGTGCAACGCCGCTCATCCTCGCGGGACTCGCGGTGGGGTACGGATTCCGCGCGGGGTTGTTCAACATCGGGGCTGAAGGTCAGTTGATGATGGGCGGGCTGTTCGCGGCCTGGTTCGGCGTGCTGATGGCCGACCTCTCACCACTCGTGACGATTCCGACCCTGATCGTGGTCGGTGCGCTTGCAGGCGCGGCATGGGCATTCGTTCCGGCGATCCTGAAGGCCCGTATCGGTGCGCACGAGGTCATCACCACCATGATGTTCTCCCACATCGCCCGCTATCTGGTCGCCTGGTTGACGGCAGGCCCTCTGAAGGCCCCGGGTCAGATCCCGCAGACCGTGACACTGACCGCTCACGCACAGATTCCCAAGATCGAGTCGCTCTTCTCCGAGGGGGTGCTGGAGGCGGCGCCGTTCCTCGGACTTGGACGCGCGCATCTCGGCATCGCTCTCGCCCTGTTGACTGCGGTGGGAATCTGGCTGATCCTGCGGTACACCACGCTCGGCTACGAAAACCGGGCTGTGGGGCTCAGTCCGTGGGCCGCAGAGACGGCTGGCGTTTCAGTGCAGTGGACTACCGTGAAGGCCCTCTGTATCTCGGGTGCGCTCGCCGGTCTTGCGGGAGCCGTAGAGGTCATGGGTCTCCATCACCGCATCTTCGACCAGTTCTCCTCCGGTGTCGGATTCACCGCGATAGCGGTGGCACTGCTGGCCAAGAACCATCCTCTCGGCATCATACCGGCAGCACTGCTCTTTGGCGCGCTGTCAGCGGGGAGCGGGACGATGCAGCTCGAGGCTGGCGTCTCCCAGAAGATCATCCTGATCATCCAGGCGCTCGTCATCTTCTTCGTTGCTGCAGAAGGGATCGTCAACTGGTTCATCCGCAAGCGTCAGAAGGAGGCGACAAGCGGTGCTGAGTGACGTCATCACGCCGGACCTGTTCGCAGCGGCACTGCGCATCGCCACTCCACTCGCGCTCGCGGCGATCGGCGGGACCATCTGTGAGCGTTCGGGGGTTGTGAACATCGCCCTCGAGGGCATCATGCTCATCGGCGCGTTCTTCGGCACGGCCACGGTGTTGGCCACCGGCAGTCCGTGGCTGGGGGTCGTGGCAGCCGTCGTGGCCGGCGTGGTCGTCTCGGCCATACACGCTGTGGCGTCGGTCAATCTCCGCACGGACCAGGTCGTTTCGGGTACCGCGATCAACCTGCTCGCCCTGGGTCTCACCGGCTTCCTCATGGAGTTGTGGTACGGCCACCCCGGTACCACGCAGCCGATCCGTACACTGTCGCCTGTCTTCCAGTTCGGATCGATGGGGGACGGATTCCTCGGAGAGGTCTGGCGGTGGGTCAATGGTGTGCTGCTCTCGCACACTCCGCTCGTCTACGGCGCGATCATCATCGCAGTGGGCGCTCACTGGGCCATGTACCACACGCGGTGGGGTCTGCGTCTGCGCGCGTTGGGGGAGCACCCGCGAGCCGTTGATACAGCCGGAGTGAGCGTGGCGCGTGGCCGGTGGGTCGCAGTCCTCATGAGCGGTGCGCTCGGCGGGTTGGCCGGCGCCAATCTCAGCATCGAGCAGGTCGGCGTGTTCCAGGAGGGCTTCACGAACGGCCGAGGATTCATCGCGCTGGCCGCCAACATCTTCGGCCGGTGGACACCGATCGGATCGTATCTCGCATCGTTGCTGTTTGGCTTCGCGGACGCTTTGCAGATCAAGTTGCAGCCGTTCCGCGATGTCATCAACCTGCCGCCGGAGTTCTTCCTGATGGTGCCGTACGTGGTCACGGTCATCGTGCTGGCCGGTGTGATCGGCAGGGCGGTCGGCCCCGCGGCCAACGGTGTGCCATACGAGAAGGGCTAGACCCTATGCTGTATGACCGGCATGGCGACGTGCTGCGCCTCGGCACTGCGCTCTTCTGGTCCCTCACGTGGGGTGTTGGCGTTGGGCTGGGCATAGCGCTCGGCGGGTGGCTGACGCTTGTCGGAGGTTCGGGTTCTCCTGGCATCGGCGGGCTCGATCCCGCAACCGATCTGATCGTGTTACCGCTTGCTGCCCTCGTGGTGGTGACGGTCCTTCATCTGGGCGGGCAGTTCGCCGCTGCCGTCTTGCGTTCTCGAGCGAAGGCACACGGCGGCGAGTAGAACCGCAAACAGTGCTCCCGCCACGATGGCGTCCTCGGGAAGATCGGGGGCGATCGATCCCCTGACGATGGACCGGATCGAGTAGGCGGCGGCCGGTACCGCGACCGCCGCCCACAGCGGAATCCTCGGGCGCTGCATCACAGGACGATCACGACTGTTGGTCGTTCTGGGGCGCCTGCGGGGCTGCTGGCGGGATCGCCCGCTTCTTCTTCCGGCTCCTGATGATGGCGCGCACGATGAAGAAGACGATCAGGCCACCGACCCAGAGCGGTGCCGATCCGATACCGGCTGCGATCAGGAACGTCAGTACGTCGGCGGCCCCACGGATACCCGAGGTGATCGCGTCGGCGAAGCCCCAGTCATCACCCTGTGGGCGGACGACCGGGCGCGGCTCGGTGAGCTCGATCGTCACCGTGGCCATCGCGGCCTGTCGCTCCAGGTACTTGACCTGCGCGTCGAGACTCTCGATCTCCTGGCGTATCCGGTTCAGCTCGGTCTCGATGGCAAGCATGTCCTCCACGTCCTTGGCTGCATCGAAGAACTCACGGAGGCGTCCTTCCTCTGCGCGCAGGTTCGCCAGACGTGCGGACATGTCGACGTGCTGTTGTGTCACATCCTCAGAGTCCTCGGCCTGGTACTTCACCTCTCCAAGGGCGATCGCCTGGTCTATGAAGCGATCGAAGGATTCGGCGGGGATACGTACGGTGACCCAACCCCGCAGTGCCGCGCCGTCGCCGGCGACTGAGCCGTACTCGTCGTAGCGGTAAAGCCAGTCGTCGGTGTCCGTCGCTACCTGGAGATCCTGGATCATACCGTTGTGCGCCTTCACCATGGCGCGCAGTTCCTCGATCGCCTCGGTGGTGCTCTCCACCTCGAGTCTCAAGGTTTTGGAGCGGATGATCATTCGCTCACCATCAGCGCCCACATTCTTGCCCGCCGCTTCCTGCTCCGCTGCCGGGTAGTATCCGCCATCAGTATCGGGCGGCGACGCGGCAGAGTCGGTCACCGCGTACTCACCGCGGACCGACTCCTCAAGGGAGGCATCGGAGCCGCCAGCGCAACCGGCGGCGAGAGCAGCGATCGTCAGCAGGGCAACGGTGACGCTCATCCATCTCCGTGCCCGGTGGAGTGTGATCATCAGGGGACTCCTCTCGTCGGTATCCTCGCCAGGAAACTCGAACGCCCTTTCACCTGCTATCGACAGGATCCAGGGCGTCCGGATGAGAACAGTGGGCGGTGCGGTTTACTTGGATTCGATCTTCTCCGCTGCTTCCGCGTCCTTCTTCATCTTCTTCGCGGCGTAGGCGAGGAAACCGATCGCGATCGCGCACACCAGGATGAACGAGACCATCAGCACGTTGTAATAGGTGCCGGGAACATTGTGACCGAGCAGCCACCATCCATACATAAGGGCACTTCACCTCCATCGCGCCTGCGTGTTGCATCGATTCTAGCGCTGCCCCTGTCCCGGGGCAACACGTCGAACCGCGCCCGTCTCTCCTGTAGTTCCACTGTCAGGGTCCGAATCCTGCCTGTCTCTCCACTAAGACGTACTGTTCCCGGCTCCGGTTCGCTCAAGACGGGGGAGCAGGTGGCGCTCCGTGGTAGTTGAGTGGGGGAAATGCCCAAAAAGTGTTGCAAAGTGGGACGTAGTGGCATACATTGAGCACATACCAGTGCCCCGAGGGGGCGCGATGTACTCGGAAGTGGGGAGGGACGGATGTTTCTCGGCGAGTACCAGCACACGCTGGATGCCAAGGGACGCCTGTCGCTGCCCGCCAAGTTCCGGGGGGCGATGGCCGGAACGATCGTCGTGGCCAAGGGGCTCGACGAGTGCCTCTATGTGTATGAGCCCGCAGAGCACGAGCAGTTCCTGAAGCAGCTTACCGACCGGGGGGACTTCGATCCCCGTTTCCGCAGCGTGCGCCGGTTCTTCGCTGCGGGCGCCTCGCCGGTGGAGTTCGACAGCGCTGGGCGGATCAGCATCCCTGCCGTCCTGCGGGAGTACGCGAACTTGGATCGGGATGTCGCGGTCATCGGCAACGGTGATCGCGTTGAGATCTGGGATGCGGCCGCGTGGGCGGCGTACAACAGCGAGACCGAGGGTCGCATCGAGGACGTGACGCGCGAGCTCGCAGAGCTCGGCATCCTTTAGGTCTTTGAGAATGGAATACCGGCACACCCCAGTTTTGCTGGCCGAGGTCACG
>CAZOSR010000043.1:0-9572 GCA_964582445.1 uncultured Coriobacteriaceae bacterium
AGCGCGATGTCGTCATAGGAAGCGGCCGCATCACACTCGGCCGTCGGTACGACAGCGTCGACGACCACGAAGGTAGCCAGAGCCGGCTCGCGCACGTTCCCCGCCTCGTCGGTGGCCCAGTACTCGAGGACATGCTCCCCGAGCGCGGACGTGGTGAGCGAGGTCTCCGCCGAGAGGCCAGCGGCGGGCACTGTCGCGGTCGCCTCACCATCGAGGCGGTAGGAGATCGACGCCAGCCCGAAGTTGTCGGTCGAGGTGATCGTAAGCGTAGCCGTCTCGTCGTAGCTCGCGACGGCGTCGCTCGACACAGCCGGCGCACTCGCGTCCACCACGGTGAACGTCGCACTCCCGTGCTCGCTCACGTTGCCCGAGAGGTCCGTAGCCCAGAACTCGAGCGAGTGCTCACCAAGCGTCCCAGTGGTGACCGCCTTGGTCGGGCTCGTTCCCGAAGCCGCGACCGTCACGGTCGCCTCGCCGTCCAGCCGGTACGAGATCGACGCCAGCCCGAAGTCGTCGGTGGCCGTGACCGTGACCGTGCCTGAGTCGCCGTAGGTCGCGACGGCGTCGCTCGACACCGTGGGGCCGGTCACGTCCTTCTCACGGCACGACACGGTCACGTCGCGGAGCACCGGACTCGTCATGGCATCGCGCGTCTCGAGCCGCACCACGATGTCCAGGTACTTCGCGTCGGGCGCCGCCTCGAGGCTCGTGCGCGCCGCGCTGTCCGAGTAGGCCCGGCCGAGGTAGTTGCCCGTGCCGTCGGTCCAGTCGATCGGGCGCCCGTCGTACCCGAGCGGCTCGGAGTACGTGACGCCGTCATCAGAGGTCCGCACCGCGAACTTCACGGACTGTCCCGGCGCGAGCGCAGGGTACGACGCAGTAAGCGCGGCCCACTCAGCGCCGACCTCGAAGCCGGGGTTGAACCGCAGGCCGACCGCGTCGCCGCTGCCGCCGATGGAGGTTGAGGCCGGCCGCTTGGTTGCGATGTCGTCCCAGACCTCGCCGATGCCTTCCCCGATGATCATCGCCTCGCCGTTGGCGAGCACGCCCATCGTCATGTTCATGCCCGCATCGATCCAGACGACGGGCTCCGGTCCGAAGGGACGAAGCCGAGCCCGGTCGTTGATACGGAAGACATCGGTCTCCCAGCCGCTCGAGTCCCCAGCGGCCACCACCGTGCCGTCGGAGCGCAGTCCTACGGTGTGATCAAGGCCCGCGGCCACCTGCACGATATCGGTCCAACCGGAGACGTCGCACTGGTGATACCGGTTGTCGCCCGTGGCGACGACCGTCCCATCAGCACGCAAGCCCACAGCGTGCTTGTAGCCCGCGGCGACATCGACGATGTCTCGCCAGGCGGCGACCGCCGTCGCGACCGAACCTGTTGCCACACAGGTTCCATCGGAATGCCGACCGACGACGATGTCGCTGGCCAAGACGCCCGCAAAGGCGGAGACCTCGACCATGTCAGACCAGTCTCCTACGCCACTGAGACCGTACTGCGTCGCGACCCCGCCATCGACCATGACGCCGTAGAGCGATCCCCTGCCCGCGCTCAGGGTCACTGCGGTGTTCGTGTAGCCAGTTCCCGCGAACTCCGAGAAAGACGTGGGTTCCCAGTCCGGCACATCGATCTCTCCGTACATGTACTTGTACGCGGTCCAGTGTTCACCGGCGGCGATGGCAACGACGGGAAGGGGCGCTGGCGTCACCGGTTCCCATGAGTAGTGCCAGTCCTTGACTCGTACCTGCCGTGTCCCGTCCAGGATGGCCACCACGTGGTCGGCCCCCATCGCCGTTGGCTCCAGGTGGTCCCACAGCCAGGGCCCCCATACGAGCGGCGACCCACCGTACCAGGGTAGTCTGCCCACGACCGCGCAGGTCCCGTCGGTGCGAAGGCCCACCACGAAGTCCGCCGACGCCGAGACCGCGGCCATCTCCGTCCACGTGTTGGCGTTGCCGAGGGCCGGATCGATACGTCCGGTGATGTAGTAGCCGGCAGCAAGGACGGAGCCGTCGGCACGGATGCCCACCGTGGTGCGCAGGCCGGCGTCGATGGCCACGACGTCGCTCCAGCCCGAGATGTCGAGCGTGCCGCTCATTGTGCTGCCGACCCCCACGCAGCTGGCATCGGCGAGAAGCGCGACCGTATGGCTGTCACCGGCGGCGATCGCTGTGACGCCGGTCCAGTCACTCACGTTGCACTGCCCCGAGGTGTTGGAGCCGACGGCCACGACCGTCCCGTCGGACTTCAGGCCCACGGTGTGGTACCTTCCCGCGTCGATCGCGACGATGTTCTCCCAGCCTCCGACGTTGCACTGGCCGCTCGTGTTACTGCCGGTTGCGACCACCGTGCCGTCGGCACGCAGGCCGACCGTGTGGGCGTACCCTGCGGCAACGTCCGTGATCCCCGACCAGCCGGAAACGTTGCACTGACCGTTGGTGTTCAAGCCGACGGCGACCGCGGTGCCATCGCCGTGCAGACCCACCGTGTGCTCGTCGCCGACGGCCACGTCGATGATGTCCGCCCAGGTGACGACGTTGGCCTGTCCACGCTCGATCTCACCGATGGCGAGGACGCTACCGTCCGTACGCCGCGCCACGGCGTGGTTGGCGCCGACGGCGATCTGCGCGATGTCGCCGCCCACGGTCACGCTTCCAGGCACGGTGCCTGTGGAGAGGTTGCTGCGCGTGGTGCGTTCACCGGTCGTGACGGCATTGGCCACGAAGTCTTCGGCAGTCGTCCACGTGGCCGACGCCGTCGGCGCGATCGAGACACCAGCGGCCGAGGCGGCTGGAGCGAGGCCGGGCCAGAACGCGATGCCCGAGGCGACAAGGGCCAGCGAGACTGCCGCGGAAATCGCGCGCGACGACCACGGACGGCGGCGTGCATTCATGGGTACCCCCCGGCCAACGTTGTGCGAGTCATGGTGGGGGCGCCCCTGGCGGTCACCATCCTCCGCCTTCCCCGTCTGCAAGAGTATACCTGCCGCGCGCCGTACGGTACTTCCTGTGACGGGCGCGCCTACCCGTGTACCACGTGATCGCGCGTCAGGGCCGTGCCGCGCGTCTAACGAGCAGCGCGTTCACTCCCACCGCCCCGAGCAGCAGCGCCGCGGCGAGCACCCTCTGTGCGGGGGTATTCATGCTGCGCGCAAAGACCACTAGGCCACCGCTGAACATGACCGCGAAGGCCGCGATGGCGTACACCACCATGAGCATGCGGTTGAGCGTCCGCATACGCTGCGTGAGGGCCAGCAGGATCAGGGGCCAACCGAAGCCGAGGAAGGCCAGCCCCGCGTACGCCAGCCACATCGGCACCTGTTCCGGATCGCCGAGCGGAACCACAGCGCCAACGGGCATGAGCGCGAAGAAGCCGATCGTGGTCCACACCGTCGCCGCGACCAGAGCCGCGGCCAGCCATCCTAGCGTGACGAGCACACGCGCAGACGAAGACCGTTCACCCATCTGTGCGCCACCCATCTCAGGCACCTTCCTGCGGTTCGCTGGCCTCGACGATCAACCGGCGGAGCACCTCTCGCTTCTTCTGCAACTCCTCGAGGGACCGCAGCTTGATGTGGCGCATATTCGGCCCTACACCCTCGAGGAGTCTATCCGGCGCATCAAGATGCGCCCCACGGAAGAGAATGACCGAGACCCAGTTCTTGTGCGGCGAGAGAGCGACCATGCCCCATCCGTCGTAACCGAACTGGCGCTGCCCGTAGCCGATCACAGCATCGTCCAGATCGACCGAGTAGCGGATGTCGGGCACAGCATCCAGGATGACCTCGTGGACAGCCAGATACAGCCTGTGATGCGCAGGTTGCTTCTCAAGGATCAGACGTGCGAGCTCATCCTCCGAGGGCATCTCGGTGTGCGGGTGTATCCGTCCATCAGCCATGGGAACCCCTCATCCGATCGCTCTGAGCAGAACTGCAGCCTGTACCTCGGGCACAAACCGCTCCCTGGGTGTGTACCCGGCTGGGACTGCGCCCGTGCGCGCCTACTCGAGGCCCGCCACCATCTCGGCGATCGCCCTGGCGGTCATCTCCTGTTGCTCGGCGCGATCGATGGTGGCCACGCCGTCCCCGTCCTGAGGACCGTAGTCGCCGAACTGGGCGTGATTGCCTCCCTCGATCTCCACGAGCACCGCGCCGCCCGGAAGGCGGTCGAGGGACTCCTCGAAGACAGCTCCAGAGACGCCATCCTCGGTTCCATAGATGGACAGCGCACCGAGCGGGAGACCGGATAGGTCGGTCGACTCGGCGGGGTACGACGCGAGGAACGCGATCCCGTCGAAAGGACCGGCTCCGCCCTTCACGTGCTCGGCAGCCATGGCGCCACCGAGCGAATGGCCGGCAATGGCCCAGGTCTCCACATCCGAGTAGACCTCGACCACGTCATCGGCCCGGCCCACGCCGAACACCGCCAGGTCGAGCGGCATCGGCACGATGACGACGAGGATCCCGCGATCGCTGATCCGCTGCATCAGGGGCGCATACGCAGCGGGGTCCACGAGGCCCCCGGGATAGAAGACCAGGCCACCCCGCACCTCACCGTCCGGCTGGAACACATACCAGCCGCGCTCCGTCTCAACGGAGCGCGCCAACACAGCTGCCTCCGGGAAGGCCGGGTACCGGGCCACACGCGTCCAGCCGTAGAATCCCGCCGAAGCGAGCACGAGGATCGCCGCAAGGGCGATGAGCATCGGCTTGAGCAGTCTACGCATGTCTACCTCTGATCACGGCGGGTGGCCAAGCAGCGAGCGGGTGCCATCACGGAGTATGCCGCAGATCGCACTCCATGCGCTGCTCCATGACCTCTGTTCCCCACCGCATCCCCGAATGCTCCTCCGTGAGGACGAAACCAGATGCCTCGTAGAGCCGCCGCGCGGCATCGAGGCCGGCGAAGGTCCAGAGGTAGATCGAATCGAACCCGCACCCACGACAGAACGCGAGGGCATCGCGAAGGAGTTGCGACCCTGCCCCGCATCCTCGCAACGCATCGCCTACGAGGAACCAGCGCAAGTGCGCCCCCTCGGCCCCGGCGTGTGAGCCGTCGACGACGACCGAACCCTCGACGCGACCGTTCACCTGTGCCGTCCACAGGCCATCGCGGTCCGGATCGAACCTGCCGAGCAGGTCAGCCAGCTCCGCAGCGTTCTTGCGGGTGAACGCCGGACCGAACCCCCAGTGCGCTCCGTAGTAGGAGTCATGCATGGCGACGATCCGCTCGGCCACCCCGGGCAGGGGGCCGCTCACGATACGGAAGCGGCTCATACCCCGCCCAACGCCTCACCGATCACGATGACGCTGAAGAACAACGCTGCGGGGAGCGTGATCACTAGCGCGATGATGTTGAGCGTGGAGCGCTCCTTCCAGCGCATGACGCAGAGCACGTCGACCACCGCGGCCAGATCGACCAACACAAGGCCGATGATCGGCATCAGGGCGGTGTCCGTGACCGGGAACGTGTCGCGGAAGTTGATCGTGATGAGCGGCAGCACGACCCATGAGCCGAGACCGATCACGCTCAGGGCGATCGCCCACCATCCGGCGGCACTCCGAGGCATGAAGCCATGCTTGCCGGGCTCAGGCTGCAACGGCTCCGGACCCTTCTCTGTGGTGGCCATCTCCCACACCTCCTAGGGTGCTTCAGTCTTCGATGACGTCGAGTCCCTGTTCTCGTAGACGGGCGAGGTGTTGAAGCATCGCGTCGAGCTCCTCGGCGCTGTGCTCTTGCCACTCCTCGAGTTCGTGAACGACCCGTAACGGCTCTCGGGTCCGGTAGGATCTCGTGGGATTGCCGGGGAACCGCTTGTTGGTGACGTTGGGGTCGTCTTCGAACGGGCCCAGAGGCTCTACGACATAGATGTACCCACGCCGTCGTCCTCGCCTTCTGCGGCCACGGCGCCTTGTGCCAATGGCACGACCCTGGTGGTCACGGGTGAACCGTCGACAAGCGTAGGCAGGACCTTGGAGAGCACCCACCCGTTCGTTCGGAGGTACCTCTTGCCATTGACCTCCATCCGCCACGGGCGCGCCGTATCGCCGGAGGGCGTGAATGTCCTGATGAGCCGTCCGCCGCGGTACTGTTCGATCATGCACTCGCTGTTCTTCATCCAGATTCCTCGGGTAGAAGAGCCACCACCGCAACGCTCACCCCTCGCCGGTTCCCTTCAGTAGAAGAATGATGGATGCCCCGGCAAGCGCAAGCACGACGGCGAACATCGCTACGAGCGGCCACTGGCCGAGCTGTGCGAAGTACCCGGGGCTCACGATCGCGGTGTAGACGAGTGCGCCGAGCGCGACGAGGGCGATACTGCTCGCCCATCGGCGGCCGCGTAACAGTGCGATGCCAGCGATGACCAGCAGCACGGCGGTCACACCCTCTGCCGCAAGGTGGAAGGCGATCCGGAGCGGCTCGGTGTGCAGCTCCGGAACCTCTCCCATGATGATGAAGAACACCCACTGAAGGATCATCGACACGCCAACGACCAGCGCATACCAGCCCGCGAACTTCACGAGATCCCCTCCCCCGCATCCTTGCCCTGCGACCCGCGCCACATCGCCATCAGGAGCGCAACGAGCGCTCCGCCGCTCAGAAGCAGTGATGCGGCGTCAAGCGGCCCGATCTCGTCGGTTACGCTCAGTACGGTGTTGACCAGAAGCACGGCCACCGTTGCGTAGTCCACTGCTCGCCTGCCCTGCAACGAGTACCGTGCCGCAAGAATGAGGGCACCGCCGTTGGCCACCATTAGGGCTCCGAGCATCTCCGAGCCCGAGTTGAGACCGAAGGTCAACACACCCGTTACCGCAAGAGACCCGACACTGAGCCAGAAGACACCCAGGAACGCGAGCAGCACCCTCAGCATGCGCACCGGCACCGCGATCACCACGAACCCGATCGGAGGTCGCGCCTCACTCGAGCTCCCTGACCCTGAACTCCACCATCCTGCGGATCAGCTCCTCCGGGAGCGGCTGGCCGAGCGGGAACTGCACGGAGCCCTTGCCCGACTTGAAGACAGACAGCTCCTCCTTGAACGCCTCTGTGCCGGTTGGCGTGGGATAGAAGCCAACGTGCTTCGCAAAGCCGCCGAAGTGCACCAGGTGCTTGCCCCGAAGGTCGAACGTGGGGATCCCGTAGCTCATCGTCTCAACGGCGCCCGGTGCTGACTCGCTGATGATGGCGCGGATCCGCTGGAGCACGGCCTGCGTCTCAGGCGGGAACCCCGCGATGTACGCATCGATCGGGCCTGCAGCCGAGGTATCGGCCATCGCAACCACCACCCGCCTCTCAGCGCTGAATGCTCGGCCAGTGCAGCACGAGCGCGGATACCACCACGGCCACGTTGATGATCACGGCGATCAGCCCCTGCTCGCTCAGTTCGTGCATCCGGCCGTTCCAGGCGAGCACGATCATCAGGGTCGAAAGGGCAGCCATGGCAGCGGCAAGGACCTCCCACCAAGCCTCGCGCGACATCAGAGCGATCCCGGCGACGGTGAACCCGATGGCCACGAGCAGGAACACGCCCACAACGGCCCAGCGCACAGCGGGATCGCCGATGAGACCCGAGAGGGCCCACGAGGCATCAGGCCAGGTGAACCCTGGCTTCACCTCGAGCAGTCGCATGGCATGGGCGGCATACATCACGAACACCAGGCCGTGCGCGACCAGGAACACACCGAACACGATGATCATGGGCCTCCCTGTCCCCGAGCGAGCCTTCGTGGGCCACACCTTCCGGCGCTTCGACGAGAGCGCGTCTGAACCTCGCCATCCTGCACGAATCTACCCCACCCCGGCGCGGCCCACGCTCGATATCCCAATCGGCCAGATGACGCCTCGTCCCACGATGTCCGCGCCTGCTGGAGCCACGCATGCACCTCGTCATCAAGGTCCGATGGCGTGTAGAGCTCGAGGTGATGCATGAAGCGACCCAGTGAAGAACCCGTCGAGAGTCATCTGTCCCGCACCTTCTCACTGCACACCCGTTCGGCCACAGGCACGGGGGCACCGCGACTCGCCGTCGCACGGGTTATCCAACGCACAAGGTCACTCGTCGCGGGGTTCCCAATGCCGACACCACCCATCAGGCTTGGCGGTTGGAGCGAATACCACGTGGCTCAGGCCCGCAGCCACATCATTCGCGGCGAACGGTCCGATCCTGTGCGACTGGGACACAGACGCGTGTAACCCCGGGTAGAGGTGGCAGTTCGGCTTGTCATCCCCCGGTAGTTGACGCCAACTGAAGCAGGTCTCACATCGCTGGGCATCCACCACGGCTCCCCTCTGTGCGAAGAAGTGTTCTACTGATGTGTCTGTGCGTGACCCGCAACGGCCACGCCTGTCCCGTGCCAACCGAACCCCCGCGGGCCGGACGGCCACTCGAGCGCCTCCCGCTGCACGGCACTCGCTACTCCAGCCAGCTGACTTCACCGCTATCGAGCGACTTGACGGCACCGCACACCGTGACCAACCCGGCTAGCTCCGGCACCGCTTCACGTAGATATGCCTCTACCTCCGCGACCGCAGCGAGGGCGTTGGCCCGGATCGACCCGTCTTCGTTGAGATCCTCTCCCGACATGCGGGCCAGCCGGGCAGCGATCGGCGCCACGAGCGGCTCGAGCGATTCATCAGTGGTACCGCTCAGCGTGGCGCGTACCGCACCGCACGACTGATGCCCGAGAACGAGGACGAGCCGGACCTCCAGTTCGCGCACCGCGTACAGGATCGACGCGAGCGCCGCGGGTTCGAGCACGTGTCCCGCCACCCGAACGATGAACAGCGAACCCGGCGCATGGTCGAAGACCTGCTCCACCGGCACCCGCGCGTCCGAACAGCCGATGACGACTGCCACAGGCCGATGCGCGGGCACCACCCCGGGCACGCCGCCCACGAGTTCGGTGCCGCGCTCACGCACGTACCGCTCGTTGCCTTCACGCAGTCCGCGAAGGATGTCTTGGGCCTCCATGGTCACCGTCCCTGATCCTGCTCCAGCTACCTCACCATCATACTCACGCCTCTGACTCCCCCCGCAGCGCCTCGGCCACTCCCTCGGCCACATCGCGCGTGAGGCCCGGCACTGCGGCGATCTCCTCGGCACTCGCTTCGCGGAGCTTCCGAATGCCACCGAAGTGCTTGAGGAGCGCCTTCTTCCGCTTAGGGCCTATGCCTGGAATCTCATCGAGCACGGAAGCGGTCATCGCCTTGCCGCGCAGTTCGCGGTGATACTCGATGGCGAAGCGATGCGCCTCGTCTCGTACGCGCTTGACCAGGTAGAGCGAGGCGGAACCGTTTGGCAGAACGACCGGTTCGTCCCAGCCGGGAACCCACAGTTCTTCCTCGCGCTTGGACAGCGACGCGAGTGGGATGTGTGTGAGGTCGAGTTCGACGAGTACCGCGTGCGCAGCATTCAGCTGCGGCTTCCCGCCGTCGATGAGCAGCAGATCGGGCCGCTGCCGGGCGAAGCGTGCGTCGCCGGCATCTTCACGCGCAAACCGCCGTCGTAAGACCTCGCGGAGCATCGCCACATCGTTTGCTTCCTCGGCGGGCAAGCGCACCTTGAAGCG
>CAZOSR010000043.1:9672-11459 GCA_964582445.1 uncultured Coriobacteriaceae bacterium
TCGCCGCGCTGCGGTGCAAGCAGGCGCACGTTCGTGCCGCGCAGCCCGCGCAACCACGCCTCGGCGGCCTGCGGCTCCTCAGGCAACACCGGCACCACCACCTCGCGTGGGATGTACGACGCAGTGCCGTAGTAGCGAAGGAGGAAGCCCTCGATGAGCTCGACCTCCCCCACGTCGAGGCCCTTGTCGAGCGTGAACTCGTTGGAGCCCACGATGCGCCCCTCACGCACGTGCAGCAGGTGCACGCCCGTGATCGTCTCCTCACGCTCGAGGCCGATCACATCGAGGTCGAGCGGGCGATCCGACACCACGCGCTGCCGCTCCAGCGAGGCGTGGACGGCGTCCAGTGAGTTGCGCAATCGGGCGGCACGCTCGTAGTCAAGATCCGAAGCCGCATCTCGCATCGCGCGCTCGAGCTCGTCGGCCACGTCCCGCTGACGCCCTTCCAGGAACGCCGCGATCTTGTCCACGCGCTCGCGATACTCGGCCTGCGTGATGGCGCCCACGCACGGCCCTGGGCCCTTGCCCACGTGGTAATCGAAGCATGCGGTGCCGGTGGACTCACCACCGCGCGCCGTGAGCCGCTTCCACTCCACACACGTGGCGCGGCACACGGGGTACACGCGCCGGACCACTTCCATCGTCTCGCGAGCTGCTCGCGCATCGGTGTACGGGCCGAAGTAGCGCGTTCCCGGCTTGTGCTTCTCGCGCGTGTACTTGATCGCCGGAAACGGATCATCGAGCGTGAGCGCGATGAACGGGAAGCTCTTGTCGTCCTTGAAGTCCACGTTGTACGGCGGACGAAGTTCCTTGATGAGATTGGCCTCGAGGATCATGGATTCTGCCTCGGTGGTGGTGGTCACGTAATCGAACGAGTCCACACGTGCCATCATCCGCGGCACCATCACCCGGTCGTCGTGTCCGCCGGTGTACTGCCGCATCCGTTTCCGAAGCGACTTGGCCTTCCCCACGTACAGGACGTCGCTGCCCTGCTTCCAAAGGTAGACGCCAGGAGCATCAGGCACGTGACCGAGTTGGGAGGAGATGTCACGACTCTCGCTCATCGGGGGAAGGCCTCGGCGAGCACCCGGGCGAGCATGCGCGCCACGCGATTGGACGGGTTGACGTTCGGGCTCCACTGGCCGCCGTGGAGCGAGAAGCGGTCGACCTCGAGGCCCTGTGAGTAGAACCTGCCAGCCGACAGGTCCACCAGGTACACGGAGTTCTTCTCGCCGGTGTTCGCACGCAGATTGCGCGGTTCAAGGGCAACGGACTTCATCTCATCGCCGACGGAATGGGATGTCACCCCAACGGTCACGATGTTCGGAACTCGGTAGCGCAACGGGCGTGGCATCTTCATGTGTCCCTCGCCCTCGGCGCGATTGCGCTGGTGCTGCTCCTCGAATCGACGTGCGCTCGATGGGAGTGGTCGATCGAGATCATGCAGGAAGATGAAGTCCGTGTACGGCAGGAAGATGCCTGCGCTGTGCCCTCGCTTGACGGCAAGCGTATTGCCAACGGGGCGCGCCTCCACCGCATAGCCCTCTCCGGTCAACAGGTGTCCCAGCCGGTCGATAGCCTCGCGCGTGTCCATCCGTCACATCCTACCCGGTTGCCGTTGCCCGCGCGTGGTGGCCCTTGAGCACCGGCTCCAGGAATCTTCCCGTGTAAGACTCAGCACACGCCACCACGACTTCGGGCGTGCCGGTCACCACGATCTGTCCGCCCCGGTCCCCGCCCTCGGGGCCGAGGTCGATGATGTGGTCGGCGCTCTTGATCACGTCGAG
>CAZOSR010000044.1:0-11306 GCA_964582445.1 uncultured Coriobacteriaceae bacterium
CGGCGTCAAGGTCGTTGAACTTGTAGACCTTGAGGTCGCCCTCGGGGTCGTCCGGCGGAACGATGATGTTCCCGAACTGCTTCTCCGAGTTCTGCTGTGCGGTGTGGTAGAAGACCATCACACCGAGCGGATCGCCGGTCGTAGGCGTCTCGCCAGCCGCGATCTGCGGGTCGCTCAGAAGCTCTGTGATGCGGTACCAGCCCATCGGCTGCATACCAAAATCAGCCTGTCCGTTGGGATCGACGGTCGTCAACTCGGCCACCTGTACCCACGGCCCTGTCTCGGACTCACCGCGCTCCAGACGGAACGTGAAATCAGCCAGCCACTGCTCGCCGCCGTCATGCACGCCGTCCTCGTCAAGATCACGGAACTTGCGCACGATAACGTGCGAATCGGGCTCGTCCTCACCGAAGCAGATGATGATGTGGCTAAGGCCGTAGTAATCGCCCGAGTTCGGATTCAACACGGCATGCAGGCCGGTGCCGGAGTAGACTGCCGGATCGTAGTAGTAGTCTTCGTAGGCATCCGGTCCACCCTTGACCGCAATGTGGTCGACGGGGTAGTTCGACACGAAGTCGAATACGTCGCCCGCGTCTGTCGAGCGGACGGTGATCGTGATCTGGAGATCATCCGGTGCCCCGTTGGACTCGACTCCGGATGACGTGATGGTGTACGTACCACTCACCGGAGATTCGATCTTGATGCCGCCAGCGCAGATCGGTCGCACTATGGTCGCGACCGGGACCAGCGTCGAAGCTGTCTGCATGATCTCGGCAGACGGCTCGACCGAGTCCGCTGCCATCAGCACAGGCTGGACATCGACCTCGGGCAGCGTCGAGACGGGCTGCTCCGGTTCCGCCTCCGGCTCTGGTTCCTCAATCTCCTCGGGCAGAGGCGCCGGTTCGGCAGGAGGCTCTTCATCGGCCACCTGCTCCGGTACCTCGACCGGTTCAGACTCCGTGGCTTCCGCCTCTTCAGCCGGAGCCACCAACTCCTCGAGCGGGACCTCGGGCACATCGCCCTCAGAACCGTACACCGCCAGACCCGGGCCTACGACAGCTACTGCAAGTACCAACGCCAGATACGCTGAGAAGACCCGCGCCGACGGCGCTCCGCTCTTGACTCGCCTCCAAATATGGGTTGCCATCGGTGACACCTCCTTGCTGTCCCCCACCCCGATACCGGGGCGTCGTGCTCCGTCATGCCCTGAAAAAGAACAGAGACCGGCCCATCACAGGGCCGGTCTCACCATTCGCTTGCATCGGACAGCGGTGACCGAGTATTCGTCCGATGTGTCCTTGACTCCCAGGGAAGAGTGTTCGTCAGGTTTCAATGTGCTGGGCAGTGCTCTCGCTCTTCATGTTCCCTCATTGTGCACTCTGTAATCTGCATCACACTACTGTTATCCAAACGGCATGATTCTCAAGATGAACGGTTCTTCTGCGGCAGAAACAACCCCCTGAGCGAGTATGCGCAGGGGGTTGAACGGTCGAACGGCCAGATACGAATCAGGCGAATGCTCGCTGGAGCACTTCATCCATCACAGCGACCGGGACGATCTCCATCTCAGTACGCACGTGCTCGGGCACCAACTCCAGATCTCGCACATTCTCCTTGGGTATCAACACCGTCTTGATGCCGGCGCGGTGAGCGGCGAGCAGCTTCTCTTTGAGGCCGCCGATCGGCAACACGCGTCCGCGCAGAGTGATCTCACCCGTCATGGCGACCTTCCGCTTCACCGGGACGCCCTTGAGAACCGAGACGAGCGCTGTGGCCATCGTGATACCCGCTGAAGGCCCATCCTTGGGAATCGCCGCCGCCGGGACGTGGATGTGCAGGTCGAGCGCCTCCGCAAAATCGGGATCGATGTCCAGCGTCGACGCGTTCGCGCGTATCCAGCTGACCGCAGCCTGCGCCGACTCTCTCATCACGTCGCCAAGTTGACCGGTAAGCGTGAGACCGCCCTTGCCCTTCATGGTCGTCGCTTCGATGAAGATGACGTCGCCGCCCACCTCGGTCCAGACGAGACCGGTCGACACACCGACCTCATCCTTCTTCTCGGCAAGCCCGAACGTGAACCTCTCCGGTCCCAGATAGTCGTGGACGGCCTTGCCGGAAACGCTCGTCTTGGCAGTGTCGCCCTCCACGACCTTCCGTGCCACCTGACGGCAGATGGTGGCGATCTGGCGCTCGAGGTTGCGCACGCCGGCTTCACGCGTGTAGCGCCGGATGATCTCACGCAGCGCAGCATCGGTTATCGAGATCATCTTGCTGGTCAGTCCGTGCTCCTTGAGTTGCTTGGGGACGAGGTACTTGCGTGCGATGTGCAGCTTCTCGTCCTCGGTGTAACCCGGGAAGTGGATGACCTCCATGCGATCGCGCAGAGCTGGCGGGATCGGATCGAGCAGGTTCGCGGTGGTGATGAACATGACATCCGAGAGATCGAACGGCACCTCGAGATAGTGGTCCTGGAACGAGTTGTTCTGCTCGGGATCAAGGACCTCGAGCAATGCCGACGTGGGATCGCCGCGGAAGTCCATGCCGACCTTGTCGATCTCATCCATCATGAAGACCGGGTTGTTCGTGCCCACCTGGCTAATGGATTGGACGATGCGACCCGGGAGCGCGCCCACGTACGTGCGGCGATGTCCGCGGATCTCCGCCTCGTCCCGCACGCCGCCAAGCGACATGCGGATGAACTGCCGGCCCAGAGCACGCGCTATGGACTTGCCGATCGAGGTCTTGCCCACGCCCGGAGGTCCCACGAAGCACAGGATGGGGCCGCGCATATGATCGGTGAGCTTGTGGACCGCGAGGTACTCCAGGACCCGCTCCTTGACCTTCTCCAGACCGTAGTGGTCCTCATCAAGGATCTCCTGGGCCGCCACGAGGTCGAGCTTCTCCTCATCCGATATCTGCCAAGGGAGTCCCGTGAGCCAGTCAAGATACGTCCGGATCACGCCGGTCTCTGCAGCCGCCTGGGGCATCTTCTCGAGCCTGCCGAGCTCCTTCAGGGCTTTCTGAGCCACATCCTCCGGCATCCCGGAGGACTCGATCTTCTGCTTGTACTCGTCGACCTCGGCCTGCATCTCGTCGAACTGGCCGAGCTCCTGCTGGATCGCTTTGAGCTGCTCGCGGAGGAAGTACTCGCGCTGGCTCTTGGACATGGATTCCTTAACGCGATTCTGGATCTTGCTGCCGAGCTCGAGTATCTCGAGCTCCTTGCGCAGATACGCAGATGTCTTCTGAAGCCGCTCCTTGGGATCGAGCGCCTCGAGGATCTGCTGCTTCTCTTCGATCTTCAGCGAGAGGTGGAACGTAACGAAGTCGGCCAGTCGGCCGGGCTCCTCGATCGAAGACGCCTCGACCAGCACCTCCTGTGGGATCGGCTTCCCGAGCTGTGAGGCGTTCTCGAAGTCCGCCACGAGGTTGCGCATGAGCGCCTGAGCCTCGACATCCGCATGCTGCGGCTCCTCGATGACTTCGACGCGCACCACCATATGCGGGTCGGTCTCGAGATACTCGAGAATACGTATACGCTGGATGCCCTCGACCAGGGCCTTGGCTGTGCCGTCGGGAAGCTTCAGTTCCTGAAGCACGGTCACCACGCAGCCCACATCGTAGATATCCTCGGCCCCAGGATCGGCCGTCTCGGCCTGTCGCTGCGTGACCAACGCCACCAGGTGATCCGTCCGCATGCACTCCTCGAGCGCACTGATAGAGCGCTCCCGGCCCACGAACAGCGGGACCACGAGGTTGGGGAACACGATGAGATCCCGCAGCGGGATCAGTGGCAGCACCTCGGGCACGTTCGTCTGATCGTCCTTTGAGGACATCACTCGCAGACCTCTCGACTCATCCCGGAACACGGGTCGTGTGATACTCTCGCCACGTACTTCTCCATCGTACACGAACCCCCTGCCGCTCCCGCCTCAACGGGACAGCGGATCGGACGACCTGATGACCGGAATCAGACACAAGGCCGCACTGACGCTCGCCGTCATCACAGCATGTACGACCATGCTCGCATGCTGCGAAGGGATCGTCCGTTCGCAGCCTGCGCACGCAGCTCCCGCGGAACAGCAGGTGCACGTCGAGATCTCGCAACCGGTCCCGGCCGTCCGTTCGGGCGACAGCATCCGGGCCTCGGTGACGGTCTCGCTCACCGCACCGGCCGAGTACCTTGAGGTCCGCCTTCGTCTGCGTACCCCGCAGGGCCGGCTTGTCTATCAGAAGACCGAAGTGCGTTCGGAGGTAGCCGAGGGCCGTCATGTCATCGCTTTCGAGCGCTCGGCCGAGAACCCGCCCCTTGATCAGGGGCGCTACCCGGTAGAGATACGGGTCCTCGCCACCGGCTCCGAGCCGACCAACGCGTCCGGACGAGTGCTCGTATTGGACCGCGATACCCCGTCGCAGCGCGTGGCCCTGGTCGCTCGCGTGTGGTCGTCCCCGTCGGTCGCGCAGGATGGACGTTTCTCCATCGATCCGGCCACGCGATCCGGTCTGCGGGACGACCTGACCTTTGTCACCGGACTGGCCACGTCACGACGAGTCCCCCTCTCCCTCATCGTGCCTCCGGTGATTCTGGAGGAGCTCGGGCGGATAGCCGAGGGGTACCAGACCGTCGACGACCCGACGCCTGTCCCAGCCGGGAACGAAACACCTGCCGATGCCGCCGACACGCTCGCGCAACTAGCCTCGGCCCGGGCGTCAGAGTACGTGACACTGATCGATGTGCCGTATGCGCTGCCCGATCTGGCGGGTCTACGCATGATCGATGCCCTCGCTGACCTGGAGACCCACTGGGCTCGCACAGACGCCGTGCTGACCGCGACTCTCGGTCCATCCTCAGCGCCCTCGACCGCATACGTAGGCGGATCGCCTGACGAGGATGCTGTCGATACCGTTGCCGCCCGCGGCACCAGGCGCATCATCGCGCCTTCCGGCACGCTCACCGGCACGGAAGACGACCGTGCTACAGGAGCGCACCCGCTCGGCGACACCGGACTCATCGCCATCGTGCCGGACGAGGATGCCTCGGCGGCCGTCGATCTGGGCCAGACCGAGTTCTTCGACGTGATGTTCGATCGGATCGGCACGGGTCCCGTCACGCTCGTCGTTGACATCGGCCCGGATGGCACCCAGCGCCCGGCGAGTCTGCAGCGGGCGATCGAGATGATAGGCCTCGCCGATTGGCTGATGTTCGCACCCCTCGACACGCTCGAGCCGATAGATGACGCGGATCCAGTGAGCCTGACCGCAAGCACAAGAAGCAAGGCCCCCGCCTCGCACTGGAAGGCCGTTGAGGCAGCCCGGAGTTCGCTGTTCGCTTACCGGGAAGCCGCAGGGCCGGACGACGCGGACGTCGTGACGGCGTCACGCGCACTCCTGGTGGCCGAGAGCGAGCTATGGGCAGGGGCTGACGGGTCCTGGGCACACGCCGATCGCGCCCGTGTGATGGCCGAGGACATCACCGGCTTTGTCACGGACCAGTTCAGCGCGATCACGTTCGAAGCAAAGGACGTCACGCTGTCGGGGAGCGCGGGCGAGGTGCCGTTCACCTTGAACAACGGCACCGGCAAGCACCTGAAGCTCACGATCGTCGCCACATTCGGCGGCGATGCTACCGGACAGGTGACCCGCACGGTCGAGATCGAGCCGATGCAGAACTTCATCACCGTGCCCGTGGATCTGCGCAACTCCATCACATCGCAGCTTGACGTGAAGGCGGTCTCGGGCGACGTGACCGTTGCGGAGACCGCGCTCACGGTCCATACGTCGTACATCGACCGGCTCGCCACTATCCTCATGGTCGTCGCCGTGCTGCTTGTGCTGCTGGTCGTCATCCGCCGCCGTATGGCGCCCTCGAATGCTGCTACTATCGGCGTTGAGACCCCTGACGGGCAGGATCGCCATCCTGGCGAAGGACAGTGAGTGTGAGCCGATGCGGACCGTAGTACTCGACACGAACGTGCTGCTCTCGAACCCGAGCATCCTGTTCGCGTATCCCGATGCCGAGGTGATCGTGCCCGAGACAGTCCTCGGCGAGATCGACAAGCTGAAGACTTCTCGCGTGGATCCTGACCTCCGTTTCCGCGGCCGCGAAGTGAGCCGCATCCTCTTCGACTTCTCTGAGTCGGGCAGTCTCGTCGACGGCGTGGATCTGCCTGATGGCGGCCGGCTACGCGTACTGCCGCTCGACCCGGACACCACACTTCCAGAGGGTCTCTCCACCCGTAACGCGGACGACCGGATCCTGGCATCGGCATATCAGGCGTGCGCAAGCGGATGCGAAGGCCTCACGCTGGTGACGAACGACCTCAACATGCTGCTCAAGGCGCAGACGTACGGGCTCAGCGTGGAACGTCGCGACGAAGGCAAGCCAAGCTGGCCCAAGCGTGCGGCCCGGTGGTTCCAGCGCTACAAGACACCGCTGACGATCCTCGCGATAGCGATCGCAGTCTTCGCGGGCGTCCTCGCCCTGTCGATCTACACGTCCCAGCTTGCAGACCGTGACCCATCGTCCGTGGGGGTGCCTGCCGAATTCCGCGACCAGCTTTCGCAGAACCAGCGTAGCCTCCTGGACGGTCTCACCGTGCTCGAAAGCCGCCCATCGGACCTCGATGCGATCAAGCAGGTCGCAAACGCGTACTACGGGCTGCACAGTGAATCGGGAAACGCCGCGTTCGCGCAGAAGGGCATCACGTACTACCGCCGGTATCTCGAGCAAGAACCGGATGATGCCGAAGTGCGGACCGACATGTCGGTCCTGTACTTCTACACCGGTCAGACCGACCAGGCTATCCAGGGCCTGTCCACGGTGCTTCAAGACGAGCCCGAGCACCTGCAAGCGAACTTCAACATGGGCATCTTCTACTGGAAGGGCCGCACCGACTATCAGGTGGCGGCACGGCAGTTCATGACTGTGATCGACCTGAGCAAGGGTTCGGCCGATGCGCATGCGGAGATGATCGCCGAGCAAGCGCTGACGAACCTGCAGCAGATCAGGACCGAGGCTGCCGCAGCGGGGATGACCATCGAGATCGACGAAAGCTACCTGCCGGGAGGGACCATCTGATGGAGACCGTTGACATCGCAGTGATCGGTGGAGGCCCGGCCGGCCTCACGGCAGCCCTGTACGCCGCTCGCGCGCGGGCGAAGACCGTTGTGTTCGAGACCGCACTGCCTGGCGGGCAGATCATCACCACCGACTGGGTCGAGAACTACCCCGCGTTTCCCGAGGGCGTGTCGGGGGCCCAGCTGGGCGAGTTGATGTACCAGCAGGCCGAGCAGTTCGGCGCCGAGTTCCGCACGTTCGCGCAGATCGAGTCGATCGTCCCGCAGGACCTCGATTTCGTACTCACTGACTCGGAGGGCGTTCAGGTGCTCGCCCGCTCGGTCATTCTCGCCACCGGAGCCGTGCCAAAGCGGCTTGGCGTGCCTGGCGAAGCCGAGTTCACCGGTCGTGGCGTGTCCTGGTGCGCAACCTGCGATGGCGCGCTCTTCAGGGGCAAGACCGTAGCGGTCGTGGGTGGTGGCGATGCTGCAGTGGAGGAGGCTCTCTTCCTCACCAAATTCGCCTCCAAGGTCTACCTCATCCACCGCCGTGACGAACTGCGCGCCACCAAGTGCATCCAGGAGCGCTGCTTCGACAGCGAGAAGATCGAGATGAAGTGGAGCCGCGTCATCCGTGAGGTCCGAGGCGAGGATGGCAAGGTGATCGGCGTGGACCTGGCTGCCACCAACGACGATCCTGACGAGTTCCTGCCGCTGGATGGCATCTTCATCTTCGTGGGCGTGGAACCCAAGAGCTCGCTGGTGGCCGAGTTGTGCGACCTTGACGACGGAGGGTACGTGAAGGTGGACCCCAACGGGCTCACATCGTACCCTGGGCTGTACGCTGCGGGGGACGTGACGGTTGGGGACCTGAAGCAGGTCGTCACCGCCGCTGCGGGCGGAGCCGCCGCGGCCTTCGAGGCCGTGCGCTATATCGATGACCGTCTGTGTTCGATCGGCTAGGCGTCGGCAGACGCGAACGGAGGATCCGATGAGCGAGAACCTCAAGCACGTGACCGATGACAGCTTCCAGGCCGATGTACTCGAGAGCGACAAGCCCGTCGTGCTCGACTTCTGGGCGCCGTGGTGCGGACCGTGCCGCATGATGGAGCCGGTGCTCGAGGAGCTCGCCAGTGAGCACGCGGGCATCACCATCGCCAAACTCAATGTGGACGAGAACCCGGTCACTGCCACCAAGTACGATGTGCTGTCCATCCCCACGCTCATCGTGTTCGCCGGCGGAGAGGTCGCCAAGAAGCTCGTGGGCGCCATGCCTAAGAAGCGCCTTGCCGACGAACTCTCGGCCTGGCTCGGCTGATACAGGATTCCGCGTGGGCACGAGAATCATGGTCGTAGATGGCATGGGCGGCCGCATCGGTCAGGAGATCGTGCAGCGGCTTCGTGCCGCCTTCGGCGAGCGCATCGAGATCCTCGCTGTGGGCACCAACTCTACTGCGACGTCGGCGATGCTCAAGGCCGGTGCGAACCGCGGCGCCACCGGCGAGAACGCCGTACGCGTGACGGTGCGCGATGCCGACATCCTCATCGGGCCGCTCTCCACGCTTATCCCCGATTCGATGATGGGCGAGGTGACGCCGGGCATGGCCGAAGCGCTAGCGCTTTCGCATGCGCGCAAGGTCATGCTACCGTTGACGAATCCCAGGATCGACCTGGTCGGGACCACGAAGGACCCACTGCCCCACTTGCTCGAGGAGGCCATCTCCGTGGTGGCCTCGGTGCTCGAATAGGAGGTGTGAGGTATGTGTGAGGCCCGCGTGGTCATCGAGGGACCCGACGGCTCGGAGATCGAGGCGATCGACGACATCACGACGATCGTGCCCGAGGACGGGACGCTTAAGCTGTACGATCTGTACGGGGGACACCGCGCTGTGGAGGCGACGCTCAAGGAAGTGCGTCTGCTCGACCATGTCGTAGTGCTGAGCACCCGGTAGACAGACCGTTTCGCGCCGCCGTGAGCGGCGATCTCAGTCCGGAAGGTAGGTACACCCATGTGCGAAGGCGGCATCAACACCGGCCAGATGAAGCTGGCGGTTGCCATGATCAACGACGCGCTCGCGCTCTCGCAGCAGCATCTCGAGCAGCTCCACCACCTGGCCGACCAGGGTCGCAGGGCCGCTACGAGCGCCGAGCTCGCGCAGGTGACGGTCATGCTCGGCGAGGCACGGGAGAAGCTCGACAGCGCGGTGGCAAAGCTCTCGGTGACCGAGGACGACGTCACCATCGAGCGCCTGTAGCCCGAACGGCTCCGGCGAGGAGCCACACATGCATCACAGGCCGCCCACGCGTACCGACGCCGTGGGCGGCCTGTCGTCCTGCTACAATCGCTGCATGAGCAAGAAGAGCCGCTTCAAGCAGACGCGCCCCCACCGCACGGTCTTCGCACCGGAGACAGGCGAGGCGCCCAAGTACTGGGAATGCCCCATCTGCGGGTACATCAGCGGTGATCCGCAGTTCATGGACGGCAATCATCCCTGCCCCATCTGCGGCGCCACCGACGGGGAACGGCGCGAGTACCCGACCGAGCGCATCCGCCGTTTGGACGCGCGCATCCGCCAGTACAACGACGACGGAGACCACGAGATCGTCGTCATTCTCGTCATGGCACTGCTGGAAGCCGTCCTTGAGGACATCCTCGACCGCATCATGGACGCGCACGGCGCCGACCTGCCGCTCCGGCGGATGGTGATGGACACGCAGCGGGCGATCGGCACACGCATCGGCAAGCTCTTCCCGGCTCTTGCTGGCGAGGAATTCGAGGAGGCGGCAGCCGAGCTCGGCTACCGCGACTTCCCCTACCGTTGGCGCCAGTTGCGCGAAGTGCGCAACGCGTTCATCCACGACTCACCGTTCAACGGCGCGCGCGAAACGCTCCAGCCCAGCATGGGCGATGACGCAATGGACCTTCTCGATCAGTCCTACAAGCTCTTCGTACTGCTGAACAACCGGTTCGTCGCAGACGGATTCAGCGAGGACTGAGGCCGTGCGAGCGGTCTCTCTGCACGTGACAGGGGTCGTCCAGGGCGTGGGGTTTCGCCCGTTCGTGTATACACTCGCAACCGGCCTCGGCATCTGCGGCTGGGTGAAGAACACCTCCGATGGCGTGTTCGCGCATGCCGAGGGCGATTCCGAGGCGGTAGCGGCCTTCATACGGGGCATCAGCGACCAGGCCCCGCCGATGGCGGTGGTGAACGCGGTGGACACGACCGATGTGCCCGCCGAAGGGCATGCGACATTCGTGATCGTGGAGTCCGAGACCATCGCCGGTGCGATGACGCTCATCTCGCCCGATATCGCGACCTGCGATGCCTGCGCAGCCGAACTGCGCGACCCTGCGGACCGCCGCTATGGGTACCCGTTCACCAACTGCACCAACTGCGGGCCGCGCTTCACCATCATCGAAGATGTGCCGTACGACCGGCCGCTCACCACCATGCGCGACTTCCCGCTCTGCGATGAGTGCGCCGCCGAGTACGCCGATCCCGGGAACCGGCGCTTCCACGCGCAGCCGAACGCGTGCTTCCGCTGTGGGCCCAGGTTGTACCTCAACACACCCATGAGTGGCGGTCACGGTGAGGGTCCGGCGCTCAGACAGTCCTTGCCGGGGGCCCTCGCTGCCGACGCTCGCTCTTCGCGCGCCCCGGCAGCTTCCCCGGCTGCGGAACTCGCGGCGGACCCTCACCGTGACCGCCGCCCTGGCTACATGAAGGACCGCGAATGGGAGCCGTCGGTTGAATCCGTCCCGCGACCTCATCGCGATCCCTCGATCGAGCGGGATCGAGCGGCGGCGATCATCGCCGAGACGGTCTCGCTCCTGCGCGACGGCGCGATCGTTGCGGTGAAGGGCCTGGGCGGATTCCAGCTGGCGTGCGATGCATACAACGAGGATGCGGTTCTGCGCCTGCGCGAACGCAAGCACCGCTGGGGCAAGGCGCTCGCAGTGATGACGCCGTCGCTGGAGACGGCACGCGAGTACTGCGAGATATCCGCCGAGGAGGAGGCGCTGCTCACGGCGCCCTCGGCGCCCATCGTGCTGCTGAAGCTACGAGACACGAGCGTCATCGGGGGGTGGGTCAGCGGCGCAGTTCCGCAGGCGGGGGAGGTGCCGAGGACGCCTGAGGTGTCCGCAGGCGCCGAGGGCCCCCGCCGAGGACTGTCTGAGCACGCGACCCACCCCCCGATGACGCTCGCCCGCTCCCTCGCCCCGGGCTTGCGCGACCTCGGCGTGATGC
>CAZOSR010000045.1:0-613 GCA_964582445.1 uncultured Coriobacteriaceae bacterium
CGACACGCCGGGCAAGATCGCTCGCGTGTCGATCGCAGCCGATCGCCCGTCGCCGATCGGGGCGGAACCGGCAGCTCGTGCCGATTCCTCCAGCTGACGCCGCCCGAAATCCTTGGCCGCGCAGCGAATCGCCTGGAAGCGCATGTGATATCGACCCCCGAGAGGCCACGGGTTCCCGGGCTGCGGCCGTTCTTCCACCCGTACTCAGGTAACGCAACAAGCAGACGCGACAGGCGCTAGAATGCGTTGACATCGGGGGATGTGTGAGCCACGGTCATGCTGGGAGGGGGCGCCGTGCGTGCTCGAGTTCTCGTCGGCGGTCTCGCAGTGTCGCTTGCTGTCGCAGCGCTTCCCGCCTCCGCGGGCGCATCATTTGAGCCGCCAGCAGGATACCCTGGCGTGCCCCTGCCTCCTTCACCGGTTCTCGGCAATCTGGATGCCAGCGACATCACAACAGCGGGTGTCCTGGCAGACTGTTTCTCCGTGGAGCTCCTCGGCGGAGATCGTCTGAAGCTCCTCTGCGAGACAAGCGATGATAGGCACGGATCGCTCAGTCTGTTCGGTCCAGAGGGCGAGATGGAGCATCTTGATGATGTCGCCAGCTGCCCGCGAT
>CAZOSR010000045.1:623-11089 GCA_964582445.1 uncultured Coriobacteriaceae bacterium
ATCTGGTGCCGGAAGAGAGGGGCGGGACCTACTATCTCGAACTGATATCGAGCCAAGATGCACCCTACGAGTACAGACTCACTCATGTTGTCGACCGCGAACCTTTCGCGTTGGATCGTGTCTCGGGATCAGACAGATACGAGACGGCGGTCCAGCTCAGCAGGAACGCCTGGGCGTCGGGGAGTGCCGATGTTGTTGTGGTCGCTACCGGCGCTGACTTCCCTGACGCGATATGCGCCGCAGGACTCGCTGGCGCGGTCAGAGGGCCGATTCTGCTCAATCCGGTCGGGGCGCTGCTCACGTCGGTGCAGTCTGAGATCGAGCGTCTCGGTGCGCAGACCGTATACATCATCGGAGGGGAAGCGGCGATCTCACCGGAGGCTGAGGACGCCATGGCCCGGATCGATGGGGTCAGTGAAGTCCGCCGATTGGCGGGAATCGATCGGTACGCCACGTCGCGTCTTGTCGCGCAGGAAGTCTACCGTATCGACAACGGGCTGGGGCCGACCTTCCTCGTCCGAGGGGATGACTTCGCAGACGCAGCGGCCTGCTCATACGAGGCCGCCCGCCGTGGCAGGCCGATCCTGCTTACCCGTTCCGACGTACTCGACCCCCTGACCAAGACGCTTGCCATCCGGAATCAGAGCGTCGACATCGTTGGCGGCACACAAGCGGTCTCCGAGCAGATCGAACGCGAACTCACGCTCGCGCTCTACAGTCTCATCGAAACAGGAGAAGGTCATGTTGGGCGTATCTCCGGTGTGGACAGATACGCCACCGCTGCCGAGATGGCGATTCACCATAGCCTTGCGTCGGGCAACTACGGTCACGTGCGGGTCGGTGTTGCATCAGGGGAGCGGTTCCCTGATGCATTGGTGGCGGGCCCGTACCTCGCGCGCCTTCGAGGATGCCTCTTGTTGACTCGCGAGGACTCGCTTCCCGCAGCCACCGCCGCTGGCGTTGTGTCCGCTGCGCAGCCGGGTGTCGACGCCGTGATCATCGGGGGTCCGTCCGCAGTATCCGATCGCGTGGAGGATCAACTGCGAATCGAGCTGAGCGAGGCGCTCGAGCCGTAGCAGCGCCTTGCGGGTGCACCGGGCATCGTCCGGCATGTCGCCCGACTGTTGGGCATGCGGTGCATGACGTCAGCGGGATTCCCGACCCCCGAGAGGCGCCTCCGCTTCAGGTGACACAGTGTACGCTACGAGCAGCGACGCTTGGTGGCTGTCCGAGCCCACAGACGTCGGACGGATTGGAGCAGGGATGCGGGAGTCCTACAGGATCGTGCCGGCTCGTCCTGAGCACGTGTCTTCGCTTCCGCACATCGAGCGTGCGGCCGCGGGACTGTTCGGAACGTCGGTTCCGGCGGAGTTGATGGAACACGTCACGCCCGAGTCCGTATTCCTCGCTGCGCAGCGGGACGGCACGCTGTGGGTGGCGCTCGATTCGGACGATCGGCCCGTCGGCTTCATTCGGGTAGTCGTGACAGGCAACAGCGTGCACCTTGCCGAGCTCGACGTGCTTCCGGAACACGGGCGTCGCGGGGTCGGCACGGCACTCGTCAGGGCAGTGGATGACTGGGCCTTCTCGGAACGCTTCACCGAGATCACGTTGACCACGTATCGCGACTTTCCATGGAACGCGCCATTCTACGCGGGCATCGGGTTCGACGTCGTCCCTGAGTCTGAATGGGATGCTGAGATGCGCCGTCGATTCGAGGAAGAGGCGGGGCTCGAGTCAGAGCAGTCCAGGCGTGTGTTCATGCGCAGACGGCCGGCTGCTTTCTGACAGGCACCTGCGCCCAGAATGCCCGATCGGTGCGTTAGACTCAGCCCGTGTGGCGCGCAGGCAACGTGCGGACACGTGGGAGCCGTGCGGAGGAAGCGCCATCTGTGTACGGACTCAAGGGGGCACTGTGGTAATCGAGTACACGCAAGACAAGAACATCGACCGCGATCAGCTCCGGGATCTCTTCCTGTCGGTAGGGTGGTCATCAGGCGACTATCCTGACAAGCTCGCGGCGGCCATGGCCAACAGCCACAGCGTCGTGTGCGCATGGCATGAGGGTACGCTCGTCGGACTCATGAATGCCCTGTCTGACGGTGTCATGACAGCCTACTTCCACTACCTGCTTGTGAGACCGGAGTACCAGTCGCAGGGTATCGGGCGAAGGCTCGTCTCGGCGATGCTCGATCAGTACCGTGATTACGCTCGGAAGGTGCTCATAGCCTACGATGCGGAGATCGATTTCTACCGGCATTGCGGCTTTGAGACTGGCGTCGGCAAGACGCCGATGTTCGTCACCTATCTGACCACATAGGCGATGTGCAGCGGGGGGTTCGGTCGCAGGACCGTTGGACACAACACCACGGAGGGGCCGTGAAGCAGGCTTTACTCATCATCGACATGCAGCGCGGCTTGTTCGCCGAGGCTCCTGAGCCGTTCGAATCGGCGCGGGTGGTCACCCGCATCAACACTCTTGCAGTGCGCGCGCGCTCGGCTGGCGCCCCTGTGGTGTTCGTCCAGCACGAATGCGAGGGCTCGGCCGTCGAGCATGGGTCGGATGGCTGGCTTCTCCTGTCCGGTCTCGCAACCGAGAGCACCGACTACTACGTTCGCAAGACCACCCCGGACTCATTCCTCCGCACGGGTCTTCCGGATCTGCTCTCGACACTCGGCATCGAAGGCCTCGTGGTCTGTGGATACGCGAGCGAGTTCTGCGTCGACACGACCGTCAGGCGGGCGGCCGCGCTGGGCTACCCGGTTATCGTTGTGTCGGACGCGCACACCACGCGTGACAAACCCCATGCGATCGCAGCGCAGATCCGCGAGCACCACAACGCAACGCTGCGTGAGGTCACGAGCTTCGGACCATGCATCTCGGCGGTACCCACGGAGGATGTCGTGTTCGATGTGCGATCCTGATCCGCGCTTCCGCTCAGCAGGTGCTTCGCGCATTGCGGACGCCGAGCGGGCTTGGTGCCGTGGGCTTCAGTCGAATCCTCAAACCGCGGTTCGTCCACGCGATATCATTGGCCAAGGCATGTGACGTCAGATTCGTCCACGGAGACCGGTGGAGAGCTTTGAGGACAAGTTGGCGCGCGTCCTGGGAGAGCGTGTCGAGGTTGTCGACTATGATCCCGCATGGCCTGCGCTCTATGACGCAGAGTCTGAGAAGCTTGGCGCGTACTTTCCACCGGACTCGATACGTCGCATAGAGCATATCGGCAGCACGGCCGTGCCGGGACTGGCAGCGAAGCCGATCATCGACATCCTTGTTGGCGTTGACGAGTTCGACTTCGTAGTCGATTCCGTGGCGCCAGCGATGGAGCGGGCAGGGTACGATTACTTCTTCCGGCCGGGACTCGGTGATGATGAACCCTGCTACCCGTGGTTCATCGGACGTGATGCTTCCGGTGCGCGAGTGTCGCATATCCACATCGCGCTTATCGATGACGCATCGCAGTGGGATCGGGTCGTCTTTCGCGATTACCTCAGGGATCATCAGGACGTAGCCCACGAGCACGCGCGACTCAAGCACGACCTGGCCGCTCTCTTCTCTGACGACCGCGAGGCGTACACGCTCGCCAAGACGGCATTCATCACTGCGGTCCTGGGGTTGGCTCGATCGCGCTGACCACCTCCGCGGATGTCAAGTTTACTTGACGTTCATGTGAAGTGTACTTTACACTTGCCGCATGAGCCTCTTGAACACAGTGCGCGAGCATCGGACTGCTGCCGGACTTACCCAAGAAGACCTGGCCAGAGCCGTCGGTGTGAGCAGGCAGACCGTGATTGCCATCGAGAAGGGCGAGTACACTCCCTCAACCACGCTGGCTCTACGGTTGTCCCATGTGTTCGAAACGACCGTCGAGAGGATATTCCGTATCTCCGATGAGGGGGAGTAGATGAGCCTGAAGACCTGGTTCCGTGATCATCGGAACGATGAGCGTGAGGATGCGATCATCGCGCGGGCGGGGATGTGGGGTTTCACTACCATGTCGTTCACCTGTATCGCGCTCGGCATCGCGCTCATGGCGACAGGACGCGTGAACGATGCAATGGTCCTTGTGCTCGTCGTCGCCCTGGGGCAGATCGTGTACTTCGGCTCGATACTCAGAATGAAGGCGGTGCGGTAGGAGGCTGTCCCTCCGGAGCGAGGCGGGGTCACCTGGGCGTTTGCCGCTCGTCTTGCCGGCCTCGTTGACCGCGTCGTCTGCGGGACTCGGGCTCGGCAGACCGGTTACCCGTTCTCGAGCGCAAGCAACTCCGAGACGGTGACGAATCGGTAGCCGTCGGCCCGCAGGCGCTGCAGGATCTCTGGCAGTGCCCGCCGTGACGGTTCGCGCGCCTCATACATGACGTGCAACAGCACGATCGACCCGGGCCGCACATTCTCTACGACGTAGTCAGCGAGCGCATCCGCATCATCCGCGAGCGAGGACAGCGAGTCAGGCTCGAGGTCCCAGGTGACCGTCGTCCGGCCGGTCCGCGCCAGATACAGCGGCGCGGTGAGCAGGCGCTTGCAGCCGGGCGGGCGGAATGTGATCGGCCCCGTGTAGCCGGCCGCCCTGATGGCATCGTCGGTGCGCTCGATCTCGTGCGCAACGACGGAGCCCGGGATGAAGTACATACGAGGGTGCGAGTAGGAGTGGTTCCCGATCTCGTGGCCAGCTCTGACAATCGAGGCAACCGCCTCGGGGTTGTCCTCGGCGGCCGCTCCGGTCAGGTAGAACGTTGCGGTGGCATGGTGCGCCTCGAGCTCCAGCAGGATCTGGTCCGTGTATTCGGGGGTTGGGCCGTCATCGAACGTGAGGGCTACAACACGCTCCTCTGTCTCCACCCGCTGGACAAGGTCGCCTGCGAGCTGGAAGCTCCGGGACTTGGTCAGGTGGTACAGGCCCACCGCCGTGACCGCAACAGCCATCCCCACCGCTGTCACGGTTCTTGCCGCACGTCTCCATCCGGCCGCCGATGCCCCCGAGACTCGCCGCCAGGCGAGCAGGAAGACGACGGTCAGGCCAACGACCAGCCCGAGTCCAATGCAGAAGTCCAGCATGGTCCAAGCGTAGCAGACGTGACACCCCGGGTGCCTGCGAGCTGATGCTTCCAGTCAGTCCGCGCACGCGCTAGGCTGCTGATGGGCAGCCCTTTCGTACCTCATCCCGTAGCACTCGAAGAGAGCTGAGTCTCCTCCGTGTGACGAGCTCGGGCAGGTTGCCTGAACCAGCGCCAGGCGTCACCCGTGAAGACGAGCCACCCGCACGCCGACCGTCACAGCGGCGCGGGATCGAAGAGCCGGAGCCGTCGGCGCACGGTGGTAGACTCCGGTGGGAACAGTGCCTGTTCGCTGGCGGGTGCCTGGGCGGGGAGGGAATCGCATGCACGACGATGGGAAGCGCCCCCGGCTGGTGATCGTGAATGACCTCATGCAGCAGGGGTACGAGTACCTGCTGACCGAACCGCAGGGTGGTGGGTTCGACCCTCGGTTCGAGCCCGAACTCACACCCGAGGAGATGCTGCACCTGGGTGTGTTCGGCGGCAAGTACCTGACCGATTGCCGTGGCGAGTTCCCTGATTCATGGTTCCAGGGCGCCAAGCTGTCCCACGAGCACCACGTTCCGGAGCTCAACTACTTCGGCGTGAATGCGAGTCTGCCACTGTCCGAGTGGCGTCGGCGCGGGTGGATTCACCCCGACGATCCGCGCGGCTGGTTCCAGTGGTACTGCCGCTACTGGATGGGTCGCCGCATACCCGGGGAGGACGACCGGCAGATCGGGCGGTGGCGAGCGTTCCGCCGGCACGCCGGGCAGATCAGGGCGAACTGTCTGCCAGGCGACGACACATGCCGGCCCAAGCAGCGCCAGGCCTTGTTGAATTGGGCGTACGACAGCCGTCGTCTGTGATGTCACTGCCCGGCACCATCGGCACGTGGTGCTTGGATGAGCGTAACCCCGATGGCCTGCTCATGTAGTCCCACGATCGCATCGAGAGAGAGGTATCGGCCGATGATCGAGCTCAAGCAGATAGGTGTCATACGCAGTCCGTATACTGAACTCGCGGGAATGCCCATCCAACCCGCAGTGGCGGACGACGCTCGCGGGACGGTGGAGCTGTACGAGGAGTATGCCGAGGGACTCCAGGATCTGGATGGCTTCTCCCACGTGATCCTTCTCTACCAGTTCCACTTAAGTTCGGGTTTCGATCTAACGCTCGTGCCGTTCATGGATTCCATTCGCAGGGGCGTCTTCTCCACGCGGGCGCCGCGACGTCCCAACCCGCTGGGCATGTCGGTGGTGCGCCTCGAGCGGATCGACGATCGGACGTTGCATGTCATCGATATCGATGTGCTCGATGGAACGCCGCTTCTCGATATCAAGCCGTACGTTCCAGCCTTCGACTCCCCCGGCGACCTGCGCGTGGGGTGGCTGGAGCATAACCAGGCCACCGTACGACGTCGCTCGGATGATAGGTTCGAGTAGGCGGGGACGGGTGGGCCGCCTCGTATTCACGCGAAGGAACACAGGAGTACGGCAGCCCGCGGGGGCAACACGCACTTCGTTTTACCCGTATGATATTGACGTACGGTTTTACCCGGGTGATACTTCTCAACATCGTCTACGCATGAGGAGGAACCATGGGCACGAGATCGGTCACCGTCTTCGCTGGTTCGCGGATCGTTGCCAGCGGCTCCCCTGATTCCGTCGTCTCCGTGGTTCGAGCCCTGGAATCACAGGCCGATGACAGAACGGTCCTTCTCTTCGACGACGAGACAGGCGAACAGACCGATCTCGATCTGAGAGCCGATCCTCCCGTCGAAGAGCCCGCCTCGAGAGGCCCGGGACGACCGAAGCTCGGGGTCGTCGGACGTGAGGTCACGTTGCTGCCCAGGCACTGGGACTGGCTGAACGCGCAACCAGGTGGCGCATCGGTAGCGCTCCGCAAGCTCGTGGAACGGGCTCGCAAGGAAGGCGCGGAGGGAGATCGCGTGCGGCGCTCGCAGGAGGCCGCATTCCGCTTCATGACGGCGATCGCGGGGAATGAGCCGGGCTACGAAGAGGCCACCAGGGCCCTCTACGCCCGCGACCGTGAGACCTTCGAGGCCCTAGTTGCGTCGTGGCCTCCAGATGTGGCCGAGTACGCCCGCCGTTTGGCGGACGACTGCCTTGGTCAGGACGTGTCGTCGTCCTCTGGAGCTGGGAGAATGATTTGAGCATGGCCATCTTGCCGAACACTTCTGGCTGCAGGCCGATCGCGACGGGGAGACTCATGAACGGTGACTTTGGGCGCATAGCCGAGTTCGTACTCGAGATCGACAAGCTGAAGAACGTCATTCGCCGCACCAAACCGGCGGCACTGGACCGCTACGAGAACTCGGCGGAACACAGTTGGCACGTCGCACTGCTCGCGGCGCTGTTGGCGCGCCAGGCCGTTGAGCCGGTGGACGTCCAGCGGGTCATGGAGATCCTGCTCGTGCACGATATCCCCGAGGTCGATGCCGGGGACACCTTCCTGTACGGGCAGCGCGATGGGTCGGTCGCCGAGGCTGAGGCCCGGGGGGCAGAGCGGCTCTTCGGCATGCTGCCCGAGTCTGAAGCATCGTGGTGCATGGAGCGGTGGCAAGAGTACGAGGAGCGGACGACACCGGAGGGGCGGTTCGCATACGCAGCCGATCGGCTGATGCCACTTCTTCACAATCTCGGCAGCGGCGGCGCAGGGTGGACCGAGAACCGCGTGCCGGTCGAGCGTGTGCTTGCGATGAACGCACCGATCGGTGATGTTCTGCCTGAGGTGTGGGGGCAGGTGCGTGCAGCTGTCATCGCACATGCCGAGCAGGGCGGCTTCGACTTTGACTGACGTGAGCAGGAAGCGCGCCGGATGATCTTCCGCGATGCCGACCCCGTTGGCCGATTGAGCAGGCGATCACGCATGGAGAGTCGACCCATCAGATTCACGCTGCAGGAGCTGGCAGGCTCGATGGGCGACTTCGGAACGCTCTTGCCGCTTGCCATAGGCTACATCGTCGTGTGCGGGCTCGACCCCGCCGGGTTCCTCGTCATGATGGGGCTCGCCAACATCATCAGCGGGCTGGTCTACCGCCTTCCCATGCCCGTCGAGCCGATGAAGGCGCTGGCCGTGGTGGCGATCGCGCAGCGCTGGGAACCCTCGATGGTGCACGCTTCCGGCTTCGCCATGGGCATCGTGTGGGTGGTGCTCGCATCAACCGGAGCCATCGCCTGGATCGCCAAGCAGACTCCCCGTGGTGTGGTGATGGGCATCCAGGTGACGCTCGGTATCATGCTCGCCACCGAGGCCGTCCGGCTGGCCTCGGCCTCGTGGCTGCTCGCGATCATCGGAGTGCTCATCGTGCTCACGCTGCGCAGGAGCAAGTACGCGCCTGCCGCTATCGTGCTGATGGGTCTGGGCCTTGTGCTCATGCTCGTGAATGGTGGCTTCGAAGCACTGAGGCCTGTCGAGTTCCGCCTCCCTGCACTGGCAACCTTCACTGCTGGTGATGTTTGGCGATCGCTGCTTCAGGGCGGGTTCGCGCAGATTCCGCTGACGGCGGCAAACGCGGTGATCGCTACTTCGGCAGTGATCTCGAGCTACTTCCCGGGTACCGAGGTGAGCCCACGCAAGCTCGGGTTCAGCCATGGGTTCATGAACCTCGTTTCGCCGCTTCTCGGCGGAATGCCGATGTGCCACGGCTCGGGAGGGTTGGTGGGCCAGTACTTCTACGGGGCACGGACCGCCGGCGCCAACCTGATCGAGGGGGCGATGGAGGTCACACTCGGTCTGTTCTTCGCTGGTTCGATCGCCGGCCTGTTCGCGGCGTTCCCGCAGGCGATCGTGGGTGCGATGATGTTCATGGTCGGTCTAGAGCTCGTCAAGTTCGCGCGGCACCTCAAGGTGGGTCCGGAACTGGTGATCCTCGGCGTCACCGTCGCTGTCGGCCTGCTCAGCAACATGGCATTCGGCTTCGTCGCCGGTATCGCAACAGACCGTGTCACACGGTTAGTGACTGATCGGAGTGACGTGATCGAATAGCACGGCCCTGGTGCGAGATCCACGACACGCACGGGAGCAGCCAGGAGGTGTAGAGCCAACATGGTCACGAGTCCGAACAGTCCACTGATCAGGCAGGCGACGCCGGACGACTTCGACGCCATCCTCTGCCTGAACAAGGCATGGGAGCACGTCACGAGCCCGCTCGATCATGAGCGTCTCGGACGACTGCACGACCTGGCGATCTACCATCGCGTCTGCGAGTCCGATTCGCGTGTCGTTGCGTTCCTTTTGGCGCTTGGACCGGGCGTAGCCTATGACAGCCCCAATTACCGCTACTTCGATGACGGCAGCGGGGACTTCGCGTATATCGACCGGGTGGTGGTCGAGACTGCGAGCCAGCGCGGCGGACTGGCAGATGCGCTGTACGACGACATGTTCGCTTTCGCGCGGGATCGCGGCATCGTCCGCATCGTGTGTGAGGTCGATATCGAGCCGCCGAACACGGCGTCCGATTGCTTCCACGCCCGCAGGGGCTTCGTAGAGATTGGTACGCAGCGGGTCTCAAGCGGACAGAAGCGGGTATCACTGAGGGAGCACCGCATCAGCCGATCGCCCGGCATCGGCTAGACTGGTTACGGGCGCATCCTCACGTGCATCTGGAGAGGAGTGCCGGTGGGCATTCTACTTGCGACGGACTCTGCAAGCTCGCTGCCCCAAGAGGATATCGATCGCTTCGGGATCGAGGTCGTCCCGATTCGAGTGGTTGAGGGTGGCGTCTCCACACCTGCCGATGAGATAGACCTTCAGGACTTCTACCGGCGACTTCCCGGCCTTCAGCCCGTTCCAACCACAGCTGCACCTTCGCCTGCCGAGTTCGCCGAGGTCTTTGAGCGCGCCGTCGAGCGCGGCGACGACGTCCTTGCAGTACTCATCTCGTCGAAGCTCAGCTCCACCTTCGAGTCTGCCGAGCTTGGCGCCACGATCGTGCGCGAGCGGCATCCTGACGCTCGCATCGAGCTTGTAGACTCAGAGTCCAATTCCATGCAACAGGGATTCGCCTTGCTTGCAGCGGCGGAGACTGCGCACTCCGGGGGCACTCTGGAGGAGTGCGTGAACGCCGCCAGGGCGACGATCCCACGATCGAGGTTCCTTTTCGCTCCCACGAGCCTCGACTATCTTGCCCGCGGCGGTCGCATTTCGGGGGCGCGCCACCTCCTCGGCTCGGTGCTGAAGATCACGCCGATACTTACTGCCATCGAGGGCAGTACGGGTGTGGCAGGAACGGTCCGCACTCACGGTCGGGCGCTGCTGCGGATCGCCGCTCTGATGCGTGCGGACGTGCAGCGCTGTGGCATCAGGCGAGCCGTTGTGCAGGCGATCGTCGATCACACCGGCGCGGAGCGTTTCGCACGCGAGTTGATAGAGCCGATCGCCGGCTTCTCCATACCCGTGATCGA
>CAZOSR010000046.1:0-6595 GCA_964582445.1 uncultured Coriobacteriaceae bacterium
GGTGAACAGGGACGGTGACGTGGCTCATCGTCTCAGTGTGCCAGGATCGCACGGATATCGGATGCGGCTGGCGCCTGACCGCGCCAGGCAGCCACCTCTCGGCCTGCCGAGTCAAGAACGAGGACGGACGGCGCCTGATCGACGCGTGATGCGGATGCCTCCGCGAAACCCGAGGGCTCGGTGAGGTCGTAAACGGACAGGTCCGCAATACCGTCACATGCCCTGAGCGCTGCGGGACATGCCGGACAGTCATCCCTGATGAAGAGCTTCACTTCCACTCCGTGATCCTTCCGTTCAGCCTCTCTTCGACTGTCGAGTCCGCCGATTGCCTAGCCGCGTCAGTTCGGCTGTGAAGCTGTCGAGGTCGCTGAACTCCTTGTACACGGACGCGAATCGGATGTACGCGACCTTGTCGAGGTCCAGGAGCCGCATCAAGACCATATCTCCGAGACGCTTCGCGGGAATCTCATACTGCATGGCGTTGTGCAGGTCGGCCTCGATGTCATCGATCAGCGTCTCCAGGGTGCTGGGTGGCACCGGGCGCTTGGCGGTGGCCACGACGAGTCCCCTGAGGAGCTTGCCGCGGTCGAACGGCTCCGTGGATCCGTCCTTCTTGACGACCATCAACGGCATCTCTTCGCGACGCTCGTAGGTAGTGAAGCGCTTGGCACACTCGAGACACTCGCGTCGGCGCCTGATGGCGTCTTGCGACTCCGAGTCCCGGGAGTCTACGACCTTCGTCTCGTTGTGACCGCAGAACGGGCACTTCATGTGCGTATCCCCCATATGTTGGCTTGCGCACAGACTAGCACACAACATATGGGGCGACAATGGAGTATGAAGCGAGCTATCAGCTCTGCTGACGCTGAGCGGTGAGAGGCACCATCACTGTGCTGAGCACGGGCGGACTACGGAGACAGTGCGGCAACCGCTGTCGCGTCCGCAGCGGGCACGATAAGCGTCTGGCCAGGTGCTATGTGTGCGCTCTCGAGGCCGTTCGACTCCTTGATCAACGCGACGGCCTCTGCGGTGCCCAGACCGGGAACGGGGTGCGCCTGGGCGATGCTCCAGAGCGTGGCGGATGGCTCGACAGTGATCGCCGACCAGGCGGCAGGGGTAGGCTGGTCGGGCGTCGAGAGCGTCGAGATGACGATGGCGAGCACAGCAGACGCAAGCAAGAGCACGTAGGACACTCGTGCGAGCGCCGTTCGCGAGACGCGTCCACTGCTCAGGTTTGCAGGCCGGACCGCATGCGCCACCCCGTGACGAGTCACGTGTGGGGTGCGGCTGCGGATCGGAGATCTCGTCGCGGTGCGGGTGCGCGGTGTTGCGAGGTTCGCATGATACTCAAGCGATGGTGCCATCGAATCCTCCTTCGTAGCCTGTGTCTCCAACCTACATGGCCGGTCTGACATCATCCTTGAGACTACGAACGCATGTTCGTCCGAATCCATGGTACCGAACACGTGTTCGCATTTCAAGCGTCAATACGAACATGTGTTTGCACCATGCTGCGACCTGGCGTACACTGGCCGGGAGAGATGGTGGCCTGCTGTTGGAAGGATGCCTGATGGTCTACCAGCGCGAGCTCACATCACGGCAGCGTCAGATTCTTGACTTCATCCGCGCCGAGATACACCGGCGCGGATTCCCCCCATCGGTGCGTGAGATCGGCGAAGCGGTGGGGCTCTCTTCTTCGTCAACGGTGCATTCGCACCTTGCTGCACTGGAGGCGAAAGGGCTTATCAGGCGGGACCCGTCCAAACCGCGGGCCCTTGAGGTCCTCGACTACCGAGACACCGGTCGTGGAGTGGACTATGAGAGCGTCCAGGCGGTGCCACTTGTCGGACAGGTTGCAGCAGGCGCTCCGATCCTGGCTTCTGAGAACATCGAGGCGACGCTGCCGCTCCCCGCTTCGTTTGCGGGTGAGCAGACGTTCGTGCTACGGGTCAAAGGCGAGAGCATGATCGACGCCGGTATCCTGGACGGTGACTACGTCGTGGTCCGACAACAGTCGACGGCGAGCAACGGAGAGATCGTTGTCGCCATGATCGACGATGAAGCCACGGTGAAACGGTTCTTCCGTGAAGATGGCCGAGTCAGATTGCAGCCTGAGAACCGGAGTATGGACCCGATTTACGCGGACCAGCATGCTGACTTGTCTATTCTGGGCAAGGTCGTGGCTCTCTTCAGGCGCGTGTAGCGCTGCCCCGTGAGACGGTTCGTGCGAGGAGGGGTGTCAGTCTTCCCAGTCCTCGCGGCGAGGTTCCTCATGCGGGAGAAACTCAGCAAGACGGCCGAGGACCGCATCGGGTGCCACCACTGTGAGCCGGGTTCCCTGAGGGAGGTGCTCCTCGCCGAGGATGTGAGCCTGTTCGTGCGCCAGCCGCACAAGATCTCCCCGGTCGTACGGGATAGTCACGGTCACGGGTACGTCAGACTGTCCAGCGATAGTGGCAATGCGCTGCAGGAGAGCGTCGGTCCCCATCCCTGTTGCCGCGGCAACCACGACGGAACCCGGGTCCTGCGCAAGACGATCGCGATCGACATCGGTGAGCAGATCGCCTTTGTTGTAGACAACCAGTTGCGGCCTGCCAGAAGCGCCGATCTCGTCGAGAACCACCTTGACTGCGGCCATCTGCGCGTCCCAGTTCTGATGCGCGGCATCCACGACGTGGAGCAGGAGATCGGCCTCGCGGACCTCATCCAGCGTGGACTTGAACGCCTCAACAAGTCCGTGCGGGAGCTTGTTGATGAACCCTACGGTGTCGGTGAGGGTGACCACACGGCCGTCGGGGAGATCGAGACGACGTGTCGTCGCGTCAAGAGTTGCAAACAGTTGGTCCTGGGCGAGAACGCCGGCACTCGTGAGCGCGTTGAGCAGCGTAGACTTCCCCGCGTTGGTGTAGCCGACAAGCGCGATTCGGAATACCCCCGAGCTGCCCCGAGCCGACCGCTGCGTCTGTCGGGCGCGCGCCACGTGCTTGAGTTCTCTGCGGAGCTCGGAGATGCGCTTGCGGGTCAGCCGTCTGTCTGTCTCGAGTTGTGACTCGCCTGCGCCGAAACGCGCACCACGTCCGCCGCCGAGGCGTTCGGCCTCGAGGTGACCCCACATACCGCGCAGTCTTGGCAGCACGTACTCCAGGCGCGCAAGTTCAACCTGAAGCTTACCCTCATGGCTGACCGCGTGAAGCGCGAAGATGTCCAGGATGAGCTGCGTTCGGTCGATCACCCGGATGTCCGGCAGGAGTCCCTCCAGGTTGGCCTGTTGGCTCGGGGTCAGATCATCGTCGAAGATCACGGTGGTTGCGCGCTCCTCACGCGCCAACCTCTCCACTTCGTCGGCCTTCCCCGCGCCGATGAACGTACGGGGATTGGGACGTTCGAGCCGCTGCGTGATCACGCCGACGACAGTGGCTCCCGCTGTATGGACGAGCCGCGTCAGCTCGGCGAGGTCGTCGCTGAGGGTCCAACCGTCAGTGCGTGGACGGTCGATCCCGACGAGCACAACACGTTCCTCGACCTCGGTGATGACCTCGTATGCGCTGCGCGGCATAGGCTTTGGAAGCTCCTGTCAGAACGCCTCAGACATACGCTGGAGCGCCTCGGCGAGCCTGTCATCCGGTGTGGCAAGCGATATGCGCACGTACCCCTCACCGTCAGGACCGTACGCACTCCCGGCCGGCATGATGACCCCTGCGCGATCGAGGACGAGCCCGGCGTACTCGGCTGACGTGTAGCCGTCCGGGATGCGCGCCCAGACGTAGATCGTGCCCGCCGATGGGCGCGCTGACAGACCGATCGATGGAAGCGTCCGAAGGACCATATCGCGGCGGCGCTGGTAGACGTCCCGCATCTCGGCGACATCGTCCTGGGGGCCGAGCATGGCCTCGATGGCGGCCTGCTGGATGGCGGTGAACTGTCCTGAGTCGACGTTGCTCTTCACGATACCGAGGGTCTGTATCGCATCCGCATTACCGCACGCGAATGCGATGCGCCATCCAGTCATGTTGTACGCCTTCGAGCAGCTGAAGAACTCGATGGCCACGTCACGTGCACCAGGGCGCTCCATGATGCTTGGCGGCAGGTAGCCGTCGAATCCGATCTCGGAGTACGCGTTGTCGTGCACCAGTAGCAGGTCGTGCTCCTTGGCGAACGCGATGGCGCGATCGAAGTAGTCAACGGGAGCGGCGACGGCCGCCGGGTTGTTGGGGTAGCTGATGAACATCATCTTCGCACGGGCGAGAACGTCCGCGGGGGTCGACTCGAAGTCGGCGAGCCAGTCGTTCTGCTCGTTCATGGGCATGTAGTGGGTCCTGCCCCCGATGAGCACGCCACCGGTGCTGTAGACGGGGTACCCCACTCCCGGAACCAGCGTGTAATCGTCAACGTCGATGAACGCCGGGAAGAGATGTGCGATGCCCTCCTTGGAGCCGATCAGGCCGAGGACCTCGGTATCTGGATCGAGAGTCACGCCGAAGCGGCGGTTCATCCACTCGGCGCAGGCGGCCCGGTACGGACGCGAGCCGGCATAGGCCGGGTACTGGTGGTTGGCCGGATCGGTGATCGCTTTCGCCATCGTGTCGATGATCCGCTGGGGTGTCGGCATGTCGGGATCGCCGATGCCCAGTGAGATCACATCGACGCCCTCTGCTTCCTTAAGGGCCTTCTTGCGGTCGATCTCGGCGAACAGGTACGGAGGCAGATTCGCCATACGGGCTGCGATCCTCAACGTGCTTCTCCCCTCAGAATGGAGTGCATGTACGGCGCCATGGTAGCAGAGCGCTCAGGTCGGCCTGTGAACAGGTCAGTCGTCCTCAGAGAGGTCGACCGCTCCGGTGAACGAGACTGCCGCCGAGCCGGTCATGTAGACGTGGTCGTCCTCATGCCAGCGGACGGCCAGGTCGCCACCGGGAAGCTCGACAGTCGCCTCACGGCCGACCCGGCATGAGAGCGTGCCGGCAACCAGCACGGCGCACGCGCCCGTGCCGCATGCCAGCGTCTCGCCTACCCCGCGTTCCCACACCCGCATCCGTATGGTGGTCTCGTCAATCAGCTGCGCGAACTCAACGTTGGTCCCCTCAGGGAACCGGCTGTGGGTGGCGATGTGCGGTCCGACGGTATCGACCGGAGCCTCGGCGACGTTAGGGACCCAGATGATCGCGTGCGGGTTACCCATATTCACACCGGTGACGGCAAAGGTGCCGTACGGTGTGTCGAGCGGACAGTCGTAGATCTGCGTGCCCTCGAAGTCGGCAGGAATCTCCTCGGGAGCGAATGCAGGAACGCCCATGTCTACAGTCGCCGTGAGCAACGCTCCGGACTCATCGCGGACAAAGGTCACGGGCCTGAGACCACCGAGGGTCTCAATGACAAGCGATGTCGCGTCGGCGGGTATGAGGCCGTGATCGACAACGTATTTGGCGAAGCAGCGGGCACCGTTGCCGCACATCTCGGCGAGGGATCCATCGGCATTGAAGTAGTGCATGCGGTAATCCGCGTCGGGCTTCGTGGCTGGGCGGACCAGGATGAGCCCGTCTCCGCCTATGCCGAAATGCCGATCACAGAACCAGGCGACGGCCTCGGGCGCCATGTCGATGGCCTCGGCGAGGTCCTCGATCATGATGAAGTCGTTGCCAAGACCATTCATCTTCGTGAAAGACAGCTGCACGGGGTCGCCTCCCTAGGGGTTGTGTCCGGTCGATTCTACCAGGTCGAGCACGGCGTGAGCCGCATCCGGGGGCGACGACTCGGTGACGTCGATCCATCGGATGCGGGGGTCGGCCCGGAACCACGTCGACTGGCGCTTTGCGTACCGTCTGCTTGCCCGCTTGATGGCGTCCACAGCGGCATCCAGGTTCGCCCCATCGCGTACGACGGGAACCAGTTCCTTGTAGCCGATCGCCTGCTTGGCGGTCAGAGCATCGGTGAACCCGAGTTCCAGCAGGTGAGCGACTTCGCCGAGCAACCCCTGGGCGATCATCGCGTCGACGCGATGATCGATGCGCCGGTACAGTTCGGCGCGGTCGACGAGGAGTCCGATCAGCACCGTGCCCGAGTAATGGAACACCCGATCGGAGAAGCCCGACGCCTGGCGCGCGTATGAGATGCCCTCAGCGTGCATCTCAAGCGCCCGTATGACGCGCCGTGTGTTGTTCGGGTGCACCAGCTCGCTGGAGGCTGGATCGAGCCGTCTGAGCTCGCTGTAGAGCGCCTGTGGGCCTTCCGCCGCCGCCCGGTGTTCCAGTTCCTCGCGAATAGGGTTGCGGGTGTCTCCTGCGGCGAACTCCATGTCATCGAGCGCGGCTCTCACGTAGAGGCCGGTGCCACCCACAAGCACGGCTGGAACGTCACGCGAGATGAGTGCATCGATAGCGGCGCGCGCATCATGCTGGTACAGCGCTGCAGAGTAGGATTGGCCGGGGTCGAGCATGTCGATGACGTGATATGGGACGCTGCGCTGCTCCAGCGGTGTCTTCGCGGTTCCGATGTCCATCCCGCGATACACCTGCATGGAGTCGGCGCTCAGTATCTCGGCACCCAGGGCTCGGGCAACCGCTCGGTGGCGAACATGTTCATCGACCTCGGCAACCGC
>CAZOSR010000046.1:6605-10962 GCA_964582445.1 uncultured Coriobacteriaceae bacterium
CTCGGGCAACGAGATCGGCAACGGCGCTCTTGCCTGAAGCGGTCGGGCCGACGATACCGACGATGTGCGGTGCGACCACGGTTAGTGGTACCTGTCCACTCGGAAACGCTCGAGCCTGATGCGCTCCGACGGGCCGATCCCCGCCTTCTGGCGTGCGATCGAGACCTGCTGCTCGACGGTGTCCACCCCGTCCAGATCGGGCAGCAGCAGTCCGCGTCTCCAATCAGCCGAGACGATCACACCCCAAATCCGCGGGTCGAGGTCTGCGAGCGTCGCTGGCTCGGGCTCGTGGAGCACGTCGACGGAGATCTCGAGACCATCCAGTTCCGCAGCGTCAAGTGGCGGGAAGCGTGGGTCAGAGGTAGCCGCCTGTATCGCATTGTGAGCGATCTCCTCGGCGAGCGTAGGCGCAGTCGGCGCAATGGTCCCGATACAGCCGCGTAGTGAGCCATTCCGGTGGAGACTCACGAACGCGCCGTGACGTTCGGCAAGGAGGCCGTGGGTTGCGGGCGCAGAGATGATGCGGCGTTCGCGAACGTAGACCTCGATCGCGCGACGTGCGAGTGCGACAGAATCGCTCTCCGCGTGAGCATGATCGGGAGCGGCGGGTCGATCCAGGAGGTCGATGAGTTCCCGGGATGCGGATATCGCGGTGGCGTACCCGACGCCCCAGGGACCTTCGTGTGACAGCACCCTGGTGCTCACGTCTGTGTTCTGCAGGAAACCGCCGAGCGCGATGAACGACCGGAGTCCGCACTCCCCCGCCTCTTCGATCAGGTCTGCGTCGATGTGCTCGAGCGCTTGAAAGTCCTCGGCCTCAAGCGCGTCCACGAGTGCCCGGTCGAAGTCCCGGGCTCGCGGTGAATATCCTGCCGGCGCATCGGGGGTGAGCCGATGGCTGCAGTCACCGCTCGCAACGAAGGCCACACGTCGGCCGAGCGACCGGGCAGCTGATGCGACGGCCTCCCCGAACACCCGATGACTGGCGAGCGGCAGGAACGACAGTGAGAGCTCTACCAGCCTGTATCGCGACTCCCTGTCCAGGAAGCTCAGGGGTACGAGGGCGCCATGATCGAGCACGCCAGCCTCCAGTGCGGGATGGTCGCCGCGGGAGAGGGTTGGAAGGCCGACGTCTGCTGCCGCCTCGATGATGGCGCGGGCGAGGTCAGGATCCCCTTCCGGATGGATGTGCACCGCGCGTGCGCCGAACTGGCCCAGGTCGCCGGAGTACGAGGCTGAGGTGTCCACGGCAAAGGCGTCTCGTACCAGCGGTGCGTGGGGCGACATCAAGACCAGGGTATCGGGCTCGTACGCGTTGAGAAGCCGCCGGGCGGTCTCCATGGAGTGAGCCGATGACTCAGTGGCACGCGCTTGTTCACCGCCGACCTCGGGAACCATGATCGGCGGGTGCGGTGCGATGATGCCGAGGGCGGTTCCGGTCATACACCTCATCTCCGTGCATTGGTATGCATTCCCGGGCAGGGCCGAGCACTAAACCTGTTCGGGGGCGGACTGACCGGATAGGAACCACGGATGCCCGGCCGTGATCAGGATGTTCCGGAGCGTCCCGGCGTACTCCTCCGCGGCGTGGCCGTCTGGTACCGGAGAATGGACGAGACGGTTGTGTGGAGTGCGGGCTGCCAGGACCCGGTCATCCCTGCGCGAGGGTCCTTCGATGAGGCACTGGTGGACTCTGCCGACCTCGCGCTCGTTGGATGCGAGCGAGAGATCTCGCACCAATGCGGCAAGGCGTTCAAACCGCGCCTGGGATACCTCACGGGGCACGGTGTCCGCCAGAGACGCTGCGGGCGTGCCCTCTCGGGGCGAGTATATGAAGGTGAATGCGTGGTCGAAGCCGACCTCGGCGTAGAGGTCCATCGTCTGCTCGAAGTCATCGGCGGTCTCTCCGGGGAAGCCGACGATGATGTCCGTCGAGAGTGCGATATCTGGTACAGACTGTCTGAGGCGGTCGATGCGTTCGAGGTACATCTCGCGTGTGTACCGGCGATTCATCGCCTCAAGGATCCTGTTGGAGCCATGCTGTACGGGCAGGTGGAGGTACGGCATCAGCGTAGGTAGCGTGCCCAGTGCCTCGATCGTCGCGTCGGACAGATCCTTGGGGTGGCTTGTGGCGAAGCGGATGCGTGGGATGCCGGTATCTGCCACAGCATGCAGGAGTTCGGCGAAGCGGGGTGCGCCATACCGGTCGCGTCCGTAGGAATTGACGTTCTGACCCAGCAGGGTGATCTCCTGGACACCGTCCTCGGCAAGCGAGGACACCTCGGCGATGACATCCTCGAAGCGGCGACTGCGCTCAGGGCCGCGGACGGTTGGCACGATGCAGTAGGCGCAGTGGTTGTCACATCCGACAGTGATGGGAACCCAGGCGTGCCAGGGGTGCTCGCGGACCGTTGGGAGCGAGCTGGCGAAGTCCTCGGTCCCGTCCAGCACCCGCGCGACAGGCTTGCCTGATACGGCGGCATCGATCAGAGACGGGAGGTCTCCGATGTTGTGGGTGCCGAACACCACATCGACATGCGGCAACTGACGGAGCATACGTTCACCGTCACGCTGACCGATGCAGCCACCGACCGCGATGATGACCTCGGGGCGCCCGCCGGTCTTGATCGCCTTGAGTGAGGCGACCTGTCCGTAGAGGCGCTCGTCGGCGCTCTCCCGCACCGCGCACGTGTTGAACACGATCACATCTGCATCGGCGTCGGAGAAGGCCGGGAGGTACCCATGTGACTCGAGCAGACCGGCCATGCGTTCCGAGTCGTGCTTGTTCATCTGGCAGCCGAAGGTGTGGATGATGTACCGGCTCATAGGGAGCCTCTGACGCGCGCTGCGGCAGCTTCGAGTCCCAACAGGGCGTTCTCAGGTGCGGTGGAGGAGCCGATATCGCCACCCTCTCTCTCAGAGCCATGGAAGTCGGAGCCCCCCGTCGCTATGAGACCGAGCTTATCGGCGAGCGCGCGGTACCGCTCGGTAGTCGCGGAGTCATGCGATGCGTGGCATGCCTCGATACCTGCCAGACCGGCGCTGATGAGCGAATCGATTCGGTCGTCGACGGCGCTGAGGCCCGGGTGAGCGAGAACGGCGACGCCACCGGCCTCGGCAATCCATCCGATTGCGCGCTCGGGCGTGACTGGCGTCTTGGCAGCGAAGTACGGAGCCCGGTCGCCCACGAAGCGGTCGAAGGCGTCGGACATGTCCCGGGCGTGACCCGATGCGATCAGCGCGCGGGCGATGTGGGCACGGCCGATAGCGGCGCGATCGTGATCCGGGAGGAGGGCATCGGATCGGATATCGATGCCATCGGAGGAGAGCGCGTCGATGATGCGCCTGGCACGGGCGATGCGCTCGCGCCTGAGGGATGCAAGGCGCTCCAGAAGCGTGCGGTCTGTGTGGTCGATGTGATAGCCGAGCAGGTGCACGGACCGACCATGGTCGTCGGCGGAGAGTTCGACGGCCGGGATGACGGTCAGCCCCGTTCCGTCCGCGGCATCGAGTGCTGGCCCTACCCCTCCGACGCTGTCGTGATCGGCGATGGCGATAGCCGTGAGGCCGAGGGAGATGGCTCGTCCAACGATCTCCTCGGGGGTCAACAGACCATCAGAGAACGTGGAGTGGATGTGGAGATCAGGCCCAGTCATCCGGGCTCATGGGTGCAGCGGCGGACGTGGTTCCACGAGCAGACGGATCGCGGTCCGCTCCTCGCCGTTGATCTCGATGTCCGCGAAGGCAGGAGTGCAGATCAAGTCGAGTCCCATCGGCGCGACGAAACCGCGTGCGATTGCGATGGCTTTGATCGCCTGATTCAGGGCCCCGGCGCCGACCGTCTGGATCTCGACGGCGCCCTGCTCGCGGATGACACCGGCGAGAGCTCCCGCAACCGAGTTAGGGTTGGAGCGGCTGGATACCTTGAGAACCTCCACGGTGCCTCCTGCTGTGATTCTAGAGTGTGTCGATGAAGTGAACGGTGGTGTGTCGAGGGTCTGCGTCGAGTGTGTGGGCGCCGTGTGTGGCGTGGCAGCAGTATAGCGCATGCGCCAGAGGTCAGTCTTCCTTGTCAACGGAGAAGCGGACGGAGATCGTGTCGCGACCGACTGTCACTTTCGGCTCACCTTTGAGATTCAGGTAGTACCGTTCTCCGAGGATATCGAATGCACGTGTGAGTTCGGACTTGAACGCCGTAAGGTCGCCGTGGTGTATGCGGAGCGACCTGCGATCGCGGTAGATATCAGGGGTAGATGGCGTATCGGTGTCGTTGTCAGCGGCAACCAGTGAGGTGAGCAGCGGTTCCAATGGCGCGAGTTCTCCCGCGAGTATGCGGTGCGAGGTGCGCTCAGACACG
>CAZOSR010000047.1:0-10851 GCA_964582445.1 uncultured Coriobacteriaceae bacterium
CTATCGCCCGTGCGCTGCTCGAGGCTGGCGATGACTATCGCGGTGAGCTCAAGCGCGCTGGCCTCCTGCGCCGAGACCCACGTATGGTCGAGCGCAAGAAGTACGGTCTGAAGAAGGCCCGCAAGCGCCCGCAGTTCTCCAAGCGCTAGTTGCGCAGAGACTCGCGTCACACGCGAAAGCCCCCTGGCCACGTGGCCAGGGGGCTTTTCTTATCGCGCAGTCCGGAGCCGGGCTGGAGCTGCGGACTGTGACCGGCGATCGCGGGTCAGAGCACCGTCACGCTCTTGGCGAGGTTTCGGGGCTTGTCCACGTCACAGCCCCGCGCCACGGCCAGGTGGTATGCGAAGAGCTGCAGGGGCACGCTCGCGAGTATCGGGTTGAGCTCATCGCGCACCTTCGGCAGGAAGATCACGTCGTCGGCGACTCGCCCGATCTGCTCGTCTCCTTCAGTGGCCAGCGCGATCACGGGGCCCTTGCGCGCCCTGATCATCTCCAGGTTCCCCATGGTCTTGTCATACATGAAGTCCTGGGGCACAAGGAACACCGTGGGTGTGTTCTCATCGATGAGGGCGATTGGTCCGTGCTTCATCTCAGCGGCCGAGTAGCCCTCGGCGTGGATGTACGAGATCTCCTTGAGCTTGAGGGCGCCCTCCAGGGCGGTCGGATAACTGTACCCACGACCAAGGAAGAAGAAGTCGCGAGCCGAGGCGTACTTGAGTGCGATGTCCCTGATGGCGTCGCTTCGGTCGAGAACCTGCTCGATCTGGGCGGGGAGGGCCTCGAGCCCCTTGAAGGTCTTCATCGCCTGACCGGCCGAGAGCATCCGCATCCGCCCAAGGTGGATAGCGAGCAGCTCCAGGCACACGAGTGTGGCGATGAACGCTTTGGTGGAGGCAACGCCGATCTCGGGGCCGGCGTGCATGTAGATGCCGCCGTCAGCTTCTCGAGCGATGGTGCTGCCGACGACGTTCACTATTGCGAGGGCCCGGTGACCTCGCCGCTTCGCCTCGCGGAGTGCCATCAGGGTGTCGGCGGTCTCGCCCGACTGAGAGATGACCAGTACGAGCGTGTCCCGCCGTACGGGAGCCATCCGGTAGCAGAACTCGTGCGCGTACTCCACCTCCACGGGGATGTGCGCGAGCGCCTCGATGATGTACTCACCGATGAGCGCTGCATGCCAGCTTGTCCCGCTCGCTGCGATGATGATCCGCTGTACCGACCTGAGCTCGGCGGGTGTCATGTTCAGGCCGCCGAACCGGGCTGTCGCACCCTCGTGATCGATACGTCCCCGGATAGCATTCTCCACGGTCTTCGGCTGCTCGTGGATCTCCTTCAACATGAAGTGCTCGAAGTCGCCGCGCTGCGAGTCCTCGGCATCGAACTCGAGGCGGCTCACCTGCACGTCCGCTGTGTCGGTTCCGAGGTTCACAACCTCAAACGACTCCGCTGTCACTGTGGCGACATCGTAGTCGTTGAGGAACACTACCTGCCGGGTGTGGGCGACGACTGCGTTGGCGTCGCTCGTCAGGAAGTTCTCGCCCTCCCCGAGGCCGATGATGAGCGGTGATCCGCGGCGCGCTCCCACCATGACACCGGGTTCATCGCTTGAGACCACCGCGATGCCGTACGTGCCGATCACCTCACGGAGCGCTGATTCCACCGCAGATGTGAGCGGTGCCTTGATGCCCTCAGCAAGACAGCGCTCATAGTGATCGCCGATGAGGTGGGCCAGCACCTCTGTATCCGTGCTCGAGGCGAACTGGTGGCCCGCACGGAGCAAGCGCTCCCTGAGCTGCTCGTAGTTCTCTATGACACCGTTGTGCACCACTGCGATGCGCCCCGAGGCATCCAGGTGTGGATGCGAGTTCTCATCGGATGGCTCGCCATGGGTAGCCCAGCGGGTGTGTGCGATGCCGATCGTGCCGGTGACGGGTCTGGCTGCGACTTCACGCGCGATACCCTCGTCGATCTTGCCCTTCTTCTTCCGGACGACGATAGCGCCGTCGTCAAGCACCGCGATGCCCGCACTGTCGTACCCGCGGTACTCGAGCCGCCGAAGGCCCTCAAGCAACACGGGCGAGGCCGGCTTCGCTCCTATGTAGCCGATGATTCCGCACATGCGTGACTCCTTTATCCTTCCATATGGGACGACCTGTGCATCCCCAAGAATCCGAACGCCCCGCCGCTCCGGGAACGACGGGGCACATCTGCGGCAGCTACCGCCTGTCGATGAGATCGAATCCCTTCGCCTTGACCTCGGCCTGCCGGGCGAGCAGTCCGGCCGCGGCTTCCTCATCCAGGACGTACACGAGTTCTCTGTCACCGGCTGCGAACGATTGCCCGTGACTGATGGGAACGTCGCACGTCACATCGCCGAGGACGGACTCGGTCACCGGAGCCGTCTTGCGGGGACCATTGGCAACCAACACGACAGTTCTGGCCTGGTAGACGAGTTCGGCGCCCATAGAGATCGCGTAACGAGGGCTGTCATCCACGGATGCGAAGTGCCCGTCTGCGACCGCGTTTTCCACCGTGTTGTCATCCAGCCTGACAAGCAACATCCTGTTCCCCTCAAAGGGTATTCCGCTCTCATGAAATGCGACATGACCGCGGCCGCCAACACCCACGACATGCAGATCGATGCCGCCGAATCGCTCGATCTTCCGCTCGTAGGCATCCAGAATCTCGCGCTTGATCCAGCCGAGCGTGCCCGGTGCGTTGTCCTTGATGACGACAGCCTTGCCCTTGTCGGTTCCCTGAAGCTCGTACGTGCTGGTGTTGGTGTCGAGGGCGACAACCAGTTCGTTCTGGTCGATCAGCGTGCCCCACGGCACATTGGTCTCCACGAACTTGGTCCGCAACAGTCCGAAGAGCTCCTGGATCATGAAGTAGCTGTAGGACTCGGGGTGCAGAGCGCGTTGCTGGGCGTTCTCACCCGGCAGCCCTACGTATTCGTCAAGGTTGAAGCTGCGCACCCGGGAGGCATCGATCGTGCCGTCGTTGAATGCGGCCGCAAGCTTCTTGTAGAGGCCCGTGGGGGAGTTACCCGTGGCGAGACCCAGCACATGTTCCGCGCCTGACGAGTGCTTGCGAGCGATGTCGGCAGTCACGATCTCTGCTGCCACGCTGCTCATGTGGTCGAAATCGCGGGTGACGATGATCCTGAGCGGCACAGCGTTCTCCTATCCGATCGCGTTCTTCACGACATCCGCCAGCATGGCGGCGTACTTGTCCGTGATCTCGTTCGTCGGACCCTCGACCATCACTCTGCACATGTTCTGGGTACCCGAGTACCGGACCAGCACGCGGCCCTCGTCGCCGAGTTCGCTTTCAACCTGTTCGATGGCGGCTACGATCGCCGGGATCTCCGCGATCGGCGGCTTGCTCTTAACATCGACGTTGATGAGCTTCTGGGGGAAGACGTCCATAAGCTTCGCCAGTTCGGAGAGCGGCTGGCCTGAGGTCAGCATTGCGGCGACGAGCTGCAGTGCGGTGAGAATGCCATCGCCAGTGGTGTGGTGATCGAGGAAGATCATGTGCCCCGACTCCTCGCCACCGATCACGGCGCCAAGCCGCTGCATGTCTTCAAGCACGTACCGGTCGCCGACCTTGGCGGCATGGTTCGTGAAACCGTATCTCTTGCAGGCGATCCTCAGACCGAGGTTGCTCATGATCGTCGAGACGACCAGATCGTTCTTGAGGAGACCCTGTTCCTTGAGCATCTTGGCGCAGATGATCATGATCTGGTCGCCAGTGATCTCATTGCCCTTCTCGTCGACCGCGATCAACCGGTCACCATCGCCATCGAACGCGAGGCCGACTGCCGCGCCGGTCTCGATGACCTTCGCACGGAGATCGGCGGTGTGCTGAGAGCCGCAGTCCTCGTTGATGTTGAGCCCGTTGGGGTCATCATGGATCACCGTGACATCAGCGCCGAGTTCGGTGAACGTGTCTGGTGCGACCCGGTAGGTCGCACCGTTGGCGGTGTCGAGCACGATCTTCATGCCCTCCATCGAGAGCGATCGCGGGAACGTGTTCTTGAGGAACACGATGTACCGGCCAGCGGCATCGTCCAGCCGGTACGCGCGGCCTAGATCGGCGGGCCCAGCGACCATGCTTGGCAGGTCGCCACCCAGCATCAGGCTCTCGATCTCGGCCTCCTGCTCGTCCGAGAGTTTGAATCCCGAACCCGAGAAGACCTTGAGGCCGTTGTCCTGGTACGGGTTGTGGGAGGCCGAGATCACAATGCCAGCGTCAGCACGCATGCTTTCGGTGATGAATGCGATGCCGGGCGTCGGAAGGACCCCGACAAGGAAAGGATCACCGCCCATGGAGGTGATCCCTGCCTCGAGCGCGCTCTCAAGCATGTAGCCGGAGAGCCGGGTGTCTTTGCCGATGATGACGCGGGTGGTGTGGTGTGACTTGCTCAACACACGGGTGACTGCCTGCCCGAGTGAGAAGGCGGTCGCTGCGTCCAGGGGGTAACGGTTGGCTTCGCCCCGTATTCCATCAGTGCCGAAGAGCTCGCCCATCTGTCAGTCTCCAATCAGAGTCCAGGCTAGCGATTCCATCCGGGCAGACCGGCGGACCGTAGCAGTTCATCGGCCCTGCTGGTGAGTGTCTCCACGATCCGTTCGAGCCACTCTACTCCTGCAGCTCGTGCTTCTACTGAGAGTCCTTGCACCGTTTCCAAGTAGTTACCCCTTGAGGCGGCCTCTGCGGGTCGTAGGAGCTGCAGGAATCCGTCCCCGTCAGGCAGGTCCTGTTCGCTCGAGAAGAGCCCGCACAGATCGCCGACGCAGGCGTTCAGGCCGGCTCCGGTGTCGTGGGTGTCCGGAACCTTCGCGGCCATGGCCGCCATGCGCTTCTGGCGCTCCTCCCTGGATGCGCGGATCACGTCCAGTGCCCCCTCGTACACGAGGACGCCCAGCTCCTGCTGCTCGAAGAACGGGTGCCTCACGTGTCGGTACCACTGTTCGAGTGCGACGAGGTTGGCGAGGTAGACGATGTTGTTCTGCACGACACGTACAAGGCTTCCGTATGTGTGCGGTCTGCGTTCCTGGGAGAGACTCTGCGGGGGTGATGCGAAGACCAGCTGGTTCTCCTCGGTGACGTCGTGTCTCAGGATCGAGCCGGCGGCCACGACGGTCCCGTACTCCACCCGCACCGGTCCAACCGAGCCGCCCTGGCCACCCAGGAAGATCGGCGGCCGATCGAGCATCACACCTCTCGGCACATCTCCGAACAGTGAAGGGGTGGTCTTGTCGCCGTCCGGCGTGTAGTTGAAGTGGATGTAAGAACTGCCGACCTCACTGTGGTCCTTCCGGCTGGTTCCGCCGCCCATGAGGCAATCACAGAAGTTGATGAGGCTGCCAAGGGTGACGAACGGCAGGAGGATCGTTTGCTTGAGGCCCACGCAATGCGCCCCATTGGCCTCCTCCTCGAGCAGGCAGGCCTCGCGGACCTGAGCGCCCAGTCCCATGTTGGCCTTCTCAAGGAAGACCGAGCGCTTGAAGGAACCGCCTTTGAGTTCGACCCGCGGACCCAACTGGCAGTCATCGATCGTGACTGGCGCTTCGGCACCGAGCACGCAGCCGGCGGAGATGACCGTCCTGGCGCCGTGGATGCGACATCCGGGATTGATGACGACCCCGTCGCTCGAGATGCGATCGATCTCGACCTCATTCCCGATGTCCACACTCTCCGGAACGGGAACGGAGACCCCCTTAGCCATGAGTCTGGCCACCTGTTCGTGTCGACGCGGCTGCAGCTCCATCAGAGCCTCCTCACGAGTGGGCCCACGGACATGCCGTGGCCACCCCGGCGTGGGGTAATCGGGTGGTCCGCGCCAGATTCCCGCAGGGGCTGCAGCATGTCAAGGATACGTCATCAGACTGTGCGGGCACTTCCGTGCGGGGAGATGGCCGTGTACTGTTGTCCGGATACCGACCGGGCGTGCCCCCACGCCGCGAACGCTGGAGTGATGATGGCCGAGGATCGTCAGACGGTGACCGGGTTGGGCGTCGACATCGTGGAGATCGCGCGCATGCGCGACGCCTTGCGGCGGCGTCCACGGATGAAGGATCGCCTCTTCTCCGACGACGAGCGGGCATACTGCGAGGGCCGCAACAAACCCGAGATTCACTACGCGATGCGTTTCGCCGCGAAGGAGGCGGTCCTCAAAGCTCTTGGCACCGGCTTCTCGGGTATGCGCTTCCGCGACGTCGAGGTCGCGCGCGACGAGCGGGGAAGGCCAGTCCCTCGGCTGACGGGGAGAGCGGCCGAGGTCGCCGAGGCGGTCGGCGTCGTCGAGGTCCACCTCTCGCTGTCGTTCACACACGAGAATGCGGTGGCGTCAGCTGTTGCGATCACCGAGAGCATGCGCCCTCAGGTGGAGGACGTGCCCGAGACCCCGCAGCAGCGCCTGGCTGCCTCCTTCAAAGACGCGCGCACGCTGCTCGACGAGGTGGGGAACGAACAAGGCTGAGGACCGGCGTGCGATCGGTTCACCTCGGGGAGGCGATGCGGATGCGCTATGCCCTGGATGCCCAACGGATGAGAGCCGTCGAGTCGGCCGCTGTCGCATCCGGTGAGACCACCATCGCGCAACTGATGGACCGGGCCGGACACGCGCTCGCCGATGAGGCCGAGCGCAGGGTTCCGGCAGGGCCAGTGGTGGTGGTGTGCGGCCCCGGGAACAACGGCGGCGACGGGTGGGTAGCTGCTCGCGTGCTGGCCGGTCGTGGCCGCGACGTGAGCGTCGTGGCGATGCGGCCCCCCGGTGCACCGGGGGAGGCAGGGCAGGCTGCGCTCGAAGCGGTCGAGGCGGCAATCACGTGGGTGGATGGGCTCAAGGACGACTCCGCAGCCGAACATCTCACGGACGCGGCTCTCATCATCGACGCGCTCTTCGGTTTCGGCCTGCGCGATGTGGTGCGGAGCCCATATGCTGCTTGGATCGAGCGCATCAACGCCGCGGACGCAATGGTCATCAGCGCAGACGTCCCCTCCGGTATCGACACGGATACTGGCGAGACGCTGGGATGTGCGGTCGCGGCTGATGTGACGGTCACCTTCTCTGCGCCGAAGCCGGGCTTGCTCCTCGGTGAAGGCGCCCTGCGTGCTGGTGATGTCGTCGTTGCGGACATCGGCATCGGCGATCATGTGGCCCGCGCCGGACGTGCGCTGGAGTTGCCTGGTGCGGGTGACGTGCGCGGACTCATCGCATGGCCAGCGCATGATGACCACAAGGGATCCCGTGGCAGGGTGGTGATCGTTGCCGGTTCGGAATCATATCCCGGCGCCGCTGTCCTTGCGGCCGGCGGAGCGCTGCGCATGGGCGCCGGATACGTGCACGTGGTGGCGCCTGGGCGTGCGGCGGACGCAGTGCTCGGTGCATGGCCGAGTGCCATAACGCGTGTGGTCTCGGCGGTCGATGATGGCACGCCTCGCTCCATCGATGACGTGCTGGCCGCGGTGACGGGCGCAGATGCGGTGGTCGCGGGACCGGGCATCACGCGCTCACCGGGAGCTTCGGCAGTGGTGCGCGCGCTGCTGCGGGAGTACCCGGGGCCGCTGGTACTGGACGCCGACGCACTGAACGTGCTCGTCGGGGACGTGCCGCTGCTTCAGATGCGTGCCGCCCCCACGGTCATCACGCCGCATCTGGCAGAGGCTGCCCGCCTGCTCGACACGGCGCTCGACGAGGTGCAACGCGATCGCGTTTCAGCTGCGGATCGTCTCTCAGGTCCATCTCTGGTCTGCGTGCTCAAGGGCGCAGGAACGGTGATCGCCGGATGCGGACGGACGGCGCTCGTCACCACAGGAGGACCCGAGTTGGCGCGGGCCGGAACCGGTGATGTGCTTGCGGGCATGCTCGGCACACTGCTGGCCCAGGGTCTGGACGCGTACGAGGGTGCGGTTGCTGCGACATACCTGCACGGTCGGGCGGGAGCCCTTGGCGCCACGAGACTGACAGCGACCGCTCACGTAGCCTCTGACCTGTTCACCTTCATACCCGATGCTATCCGAGAGCTCGGAGGCGGGTAGAATCGTAAGAGAAGCGCGAGACGCGGATTGACGCCGATGACCGGAGGAACCATGGCTGAGCGTACGACGCGGGACATCATGACGAAGGACCCGATCACGGTCGGACGGGACCTTTCCGTCACTGATGCCGCCCGCATGATGGTCGAGAACAAGGTGGGCGCTCTTCCTGTGCTTGACGGTGATGCGCTTGTAGGTGTGGTTACCGAGGGCGACTTGATCATGCAAGACGTGAAGGTCGAGTTCCCCACGTATCTGCACCTGCTCGACGGTTTCATCATGTATCCGCCTGCCACCGCTCGCTTCGAGTCCGAGCTCAAGAAGGCGGTCGGGGCAACCGTTGAGGACGTGATGACGTCCGATCCCGTCACCATCCAGGCGGACACGCCTATCGGTGACGCGGCGACGCTCATGGTGGAGCGTGACGTGAGCAGGATCCCGGTGCTTGACGGGGAGCGGCTGGTCGGCATCATCTCCAAGTCGGACATCGTCCGCTCTCTCATCGCCGAGGGCTAGCAGATGGCGTATCGCCGTCCCGCTTGGGCCGAGATCGATGCATCAGCCGTCGCTCACAACGTTCGTGAGCTCAAGGCTCTTATGCGACCGTCTGGCCGCTTCCTGGCTGTCGTCAAGGCCGATGGCTACGGCCACGGCGCCGAGTTGGTCGCCCGCGCAGCGCTTGACGCCGGTGCAGACGGCATCGGCGTGGCGACCGTTGACGAGGCGCTCTCGCTGCGGCAGGTCGGCATAGGGGCGCCATTGCTGGTGCTTGGGGAGCCACCTGTGGAGGCTGCGGACCTGCTCGTGGCTCAGGGCATTGCGGTCACGCTGACCTCCCGAGAGATGGCGGTCGCCCTCTCGCGATGTGCGACCGCAGCCGGATCACGTGCGGCGTGTCACCTGAAGATCGATACCGGGATGCACCGTATCGGGGTGCACGCCGAGGAGGCCGGTGAGTTCGCGCTCCGGGTGAACGATCTCCCCGGGCTTTCCATTGACGGTGTCTTCACTCACTTCGCAACCGCCGATGTTCCCGGTGACTGGGACTTCGAGCGGCAGCTGACTCTGTTCAGACGCGCGCTCGACGATATCCGGGCCACGGGGGTTCACCCGGGTGTCGTGCACGCCGCCAACAGTGCTGCGACGATGCTCCATCCGGAGGCCCACTTCGATATGGTCCGGTGCGGCATCGCGATGTATGGATTGGATGCGGCACCTGAGATGAGCAGTCGGGCTTCACTTCGACCCGCCATGAGCGTGCACGCCCGGGTCTCCTTCGTAAAGAGGATCGGGCTTGGCGACGGGGTCAGCTACGGGTTGACCTGGCGGGCGAGTGGACCGACCACGATAGCGACGCTGCCGATCGGCTATGCGGATGGGGTGCGGCGCGACCTGTCCAATCGCATGCAGGTCCTCATCGGAGGGCGGCGGTGCGCCCAGGTGGGGCGGATCTGCATGGACCAGCTCATGGTGGAGATCCCGCCGGGCTTGGACGTACGGGTTGGCGACGAGGCAGTGATCGTCGGCAAGCAGGGCACCGAGGCGATCGCGATGCGTGAGTTGTCGTCTTTGGCTGGCACGATCGACTATGAGATCGCGTGCGGATTCGCACTGCGTATGGAGCGTTCTCCAAGCTCGCGCTGATCGCTCACGTCACATCGCGGAAACTTCCGAGAATCTTCTCTCATCCGTGCAGGAGTTCTTCCTCGCATTGGCGAATCACGCTCACAGACAGGTATGGCGCGTCGTCGCATCGACGTGCGGGCAGGTGGCACGGGGTGCGGCGGTTGTCCTACGTACATCGCACGAAACGATCGCAGCATCATGAGGAGAGGCCGATGGACGAGAAGGTGCTCGAAGAGATCAGATTCCATCAGGACGTCGCGAGTAAAGACGCCTCGTCTCCGCTCTTCCAGATCCGCGAGAAGGAGATGGAGATCTCCGGGCGTGTGTTCGCGGCACGCAATCAGGCCGACAAGATGATCAGCGACGCCCGTCAGCGCGCGCTCGAGATCGTCAGGACGGCCCAGGCGGACGCGGACCGCTTGGCCAAGGAGCATGCGGAGCAGGTGCTCGCAGGGGTTGAAGGATCGATCGACGAGGTCAAGAAGCAGGGTGCTGAGGAAGTCGATCGACTTGTGAAGGAATTGGCGACACGGCAGGGCGACGCGGCGGACTTCCTTGTGAAGATCGTCACGGCGGTCTGACGCTCGCGGCAGCTCGAGAATCCCGATGAATCGGGGGGGAGGGCGCGTATGTTGGTCCCAATGGCACGAATGGAGCTGATCGGCCCGAAGAACATCTTCCTGGATGTTCTGACGGCACTCCATGAGGCCGGCACGCTGCATATCGAGGACCTCACGAAGAAGATCGATGCCGGTGAACTCCCGCTGGAGCACATGGAGGTCGTGGAGAACCAGGCGGCTGAACAGGAGCGTATGGAGGAGCTTCTGATCCGCCTTCGTTCGATCATCAAGGCGCTGCACCTACCGTCCGGCGAAGTTGATGAGATCGAGCGTCAGAAGCACTACCTCGAACTCTGGCAGCTGGACTCCAAGGAGCTTGCCGCTGAGGTCACCAAGGTCATCGACCAGGTCGAAGACCGCACATCGAGCCTGGCGCAGGCACAGTTCGCCATGGAAGCCGAGATGGGCCTTCTTGCGCGCTACGAGCCGATCCTGGAGAAGATCCAGCCGCTTGCCAAGCAGATCGTCACGACGGGCGCGTATGACTCCGTCGCGCTGCTGGTTGAGCGCCGCTACAAGGGCGCCCTGGACGGTCTCAAGAAGGAGCTGGACTCGATCA
>CAZOSR010000048.1:0-10784 GCA_964582445.1 uncultured Coriobacteriaceae bacterium
TACCGGCCGTCCAGTCGACCTGCTGTGAGACCGCGAATCCGCCGAGAGCACCCGCAGTGACCAGAATCACCCGCGCGAGTTGCACGATCATGACTCCCGACGCCCTGACGTCAGGTCGCGTGCCTGACGAGCGCCGTCACCTCCTCTCGCATACGACCCGAAGTGCCCGTTGGACCACCCGATCGTACTCCTTCACGGAATGGCGCGCTCCCTCATCCGCCGTATGCCGTCCGTGACCGCACGCGCACGGCGCGCGCCGACACCCTCGACCGCATCGAGAGCTTCTTCATCCGCCTCGAGAAGCACAGGGAGCGTGCCGAAGTGCTCGACCAGGCGGTTGACCACCGTCTGGGGAATCTGTGGTATCCGGTACAGGACGCGGTATCCGCGGGGCCTGACCACCTGATCCCCCGCATCCGCCTTACCGCTATGGCCGAGTGCGGTGGCGATGGCAGTGGGCTCCAGAAGCTGTTCGGTCGTCAGTGCCGCGATGCGGCCCATCGAAGCTGATGCCTTCTTGACGGCCGGCTCTGGAGCGTAGTCGCGTATCAGCATGAGGTAGTCATCGTCAGTCCCCGTGGTCAGCTCCTCCTGCTGGAGGCGGACCAGACGCCCCTCGTTCCCAAGCTCGATGATCGACCGGCTGAGCTCCCGGCCGACGCGTCGCAGCATCTCGGCACGTTGGATGACCATGGCGACATCGCGGAATGTGGCCGCATCCTCGAACTCGAGAGCTGTGAGATGAGCCGAGACCTCGTCCAACCGCGTACGGTACCGCTCGAGTGTCTGGAGTGCTTGGTTGGCACGGGCGAGCACGACGTCGATGTCCTGCAGCATCAAGCGCGTACCTCTGCGGTAGAGAGAAACGGCTTCGCGGCGCTGCGACACCGAAATGACCAGGGCGTCGGTCTGACGGCTCACACGCTCAGCCGTGCGATGCCGCATCCCGGTCTCACTAGTGGGAAGCGCGGGATCGGGCATGAGGTGAACGTTCGCGCGCCTGATGCGAGTGGCTTCGGCATCGAGGAGGATGGCCCCGTCCATCTTCGCCAACTCGAACAGGCGCTGTGGGGTGAACGGGGCGTCGATCTCGAAGCCTCCGTTGCTGAGAGCATCCACGCCCTTCTCGTCACCGATCACCAGCAGAGCACCGGTGCGACCGGCGAGGACATGATCGAGGGCGACACGCAGTGGTGTGCCTGGAGCCACGCGCTCGACCGCGTCGAGCATCACGTCTTCGCGATCCATCCCGGCGTCACCTCCGTGTCTCGCTGTGCCATGCTACTACCTGATTCTGCCATGGCCGAGGCCGCATCACCAGCCGATGTCACCCGAGCGTCAAGCGGACAGCTTCGGCGACGCTGGTGACCCCCGCTACCCCCGCCCCTGCCGGGACACCCCGTACACTCGCTGGCGCCAGTATCTCAGTGAAGCCCATGCGCGTCGCCTCACGGATCCTCGGCTCTGCATGTGGCACCCCACGGACGTCACCGGTCAGGCTCACCTCGCCGAACGCCACAGCGGCGGACCCGACTGGCCGATCCTTGAGCGCCGAGGCTATCGCAAGCGCAAGCGGCAGGTCCACAGCAGGCTCGGACACGCGGACACCCCCCGCGACCGACACGTAGACGTCGTGCGATCCAAGCGCGATTCCACCGCGGCGCTCGAGGATGGCGAGCACCTGTAGGACTCGCGCGGTATCGATGCCGACCGACAGTCGGCGCGGCATCTGCAGATAGCTCGGGGTCACCAGCGCCTGCACTTCCACCAGGAGCGAGCGACTCCCCTCCATCGTCGGCATCACTATCGAGCCCGAGACACCACACTCGCGGTCGGCAAGCAGCGCGCTCGACGGCTGGGCCACCTCGGCGAGGCCCACGCCGGTCATCTCGAAGATGCCCACCTCTGCCACGGACCCGAACCTGTTCTTCGCCGCCCGCACGATGCGGAATGCATGGTCGGAGTCGCCTTCAAAGTACAGCACTGTGTCCACGACATGCTCGAGCACACGCGGACCCGCTATCGAACCTTCCTTGGTCACGTGACCGACCACGATCAGGGTCACGTCATGCGTCTTTGCAAGGCGCACCAGCCGGGCAGCGGTTGCCCGTACCTGCCCTACGCTGCCAGGGACACCGTCAAGTCCCGGATCGAAAAGCGTCTGGATGGAGTCGATGATCACCACAGACGGGCGCTCAGCAAGCACGGTGGCCTCGATCACCGATGCGTCGACCTCCGGCAACAGCGTTATGCCGACGCGTGCACCTACCCGGTCGGCCCGGGAGCGCACTTGTTGCAGGGACTCCTCACCGCAGACGTAGAGCACCTCCAGGCCGCGTGCGCCCAGGCTTCCGGCAGCCTGGAGCAGTAGGGTGGACTTGCCGATACCCGGCTCGCCGCCGATCAGCACGACCGAACCGCGTACCAGACCGCCACCGAGGACCGTGTCGAACTCACGGATTCCCGTTGGGAACCTCAGCTCCTCGGAGATCGCCACGTCTGCGAGCGCGGTCACGGGTCGAGCAGAGCCCGTCGTCGCCGAGACACCCGGAGCTGCGCTCCGCTCCACCTCTTCGACGAACGTCCCGAACTCGCCGCACTCACTGCAGCGGCCCACCCAGCGCGGCTCGGCGTGCCCGCACTGTTGACAGCGCCAGCTCGCGCGTGGTCTGGCCATCCCCCGGCTACCCGGCCACGGAGCCGTCTGCGGCGCCAGTGCCACGACGCGAACGACGTGCGCGCGGCACCATCATCTCCTTCGATGGCTCGGCACCGGACAACACCGGCTCGGGAGCTGGCTCGTCGGTGGCCTTGAAGACGATCTCGTCATCCACGACGTCTACGAGCACGGTCTGCCCCGGCGGCCAGCTCCCGGCGAGAATCTGCTCGGAGAGCGGGTCTTCCACCAGCCGCTGGATCGCGCGGCGGAGCGGTCGGGCGCCCATCGCCGGATCGAAGCCCTTGCGTGCCAGCAGAATCCGGGCCGCTGGCGACAGACGGATGCCGAGGCCCTGCAACAGCATCTGATCGCTCAGGCGGGCCATCAGCAGATCGACGATCTGCTCGGTCTCCTCGACCTTGAGGTCATGGAATACTATGACCTCGTCGACACGGTTCAGGAGTTCCGGCCGGAAGACCTTCTTGAGTTCGCCGGTGACGCGCTCCTTGAGGGTGTCGTAGGAGAGTGCACCCGCCTCCTGTGCCGAGAACCCGATCGTCTGGCCCTTGACGATGTCGCGTGCGCCCAGATTCGATGTCAGGATGATGATCGCATTCTTGAAGTCCACCTTGCGGCCCTGCGCGTCAGTGAGACGCCCCTCCTCGAAGATCTGCAGTAGCACGTTGAACACGTCGGGATGCGCCTTCTCGATCTCATCGAAAAGGATGACCGAGTATGGCCGCCGGCGCACAGCCTCCGTGAGCTGACCCCCCTCATCGAACCCCACATATCCCGGAGGCGAACCTACCAGTCGCGAGACCGTGTGCTTCTCCATGTACTCACTCATGTCGAGTGAGATGAGCGCCTCCTCGCTGCCGAACAGGAACTCGGCAAGCGCCTTGGCGAGCTCGGTCTTGCCCACACCCGTCGGGCCGAGGAAGATGAACGAGCCCGCCGGGCGGGCCGGGTCCTTGAGGCCGGCGCGGGCGCGTCTGATGGCCTTCGCGACCGCGGTGACCGCTTCATCCTGACCGACGATGCGCTCGTGAAGGCTGGCCTCCATACGGAGCAGCTTCTCTGTCTCTTCCTCGGTGAGGCTGGTGACGGGTATGCCGGTCCACATCGAGACGATGTCGGCGATCTCCGCATCGGTGACCTCGACGATCCGCTGCGCACCGGGCTTGCGCCACGCCTCCTCGGCGGCACGCTTCTCGGCCTCCACCTGTTTCTCGGTATCGCGCAGCGCCGCGGCCTTCTCGAACTCCTGAGCCTCGATGGCGGCTTCCTTCTCCTGCCTCACCCGGGTCAGGCGCTCATCGATCTCCCGCGCCCCCGGCGGTGCGGTCATCGTCTTGATGCGCATCTTGCTCCCGGCCTCGTCGATGAGGTCGATCGCCTTGTCCGGAAGGAACCGGTCAGAGATGTAGCGCGCAGCCAGCTGCGCGGCCGCCTCGATGGCGTCATCGGTGATGGAGACCCGGTGGTGGGCCTCGTAGCGGTCACGCAGTCCACGAAGGATCTCGACGGTCTCGGACACGCTCGGCTCACCAACCATGATGGGCTGGAATCGGCGCTCCAGCGCAGGATCCTTCTCCACGTACTTGCGGTACTCGTCGAGAGTGGTGGCGCCGATGGTCTGGAGTTCACCCCGCGCGAGAGCCGGCTTCACGATACTTGCTGCATCGATGGCGCCTTCGGCGGCACCCGCACCGACCAGAGTGTGCATCTCGTCGATGAACAGGATGATGTCGCCCGCCTTGCGGATCTCGTCCATGACCTTCTTCAGGCGATCCTCGAACTCACCCCGGTACTTGCTGCCTGCGACGAGCGCCGCAAGATCGAGTGTGTAGAGTCGCTTGTCGGCTATGGTCTCGGGGACCTCGTGCGCTGCGATCCTCTGCGCCAGCCCCTCGACAACGGCGGTCTTACCAACGCCGGGCTCGCCGATCAACACGGGGTTGTTCTTGGTGCGGCGCGACAGGATCTGCATGACGCGCTCGATCTCCTGGTTCCGGCCGACGACCGGGTCCAGCTTGCCTTCACGTGCGAGCCCGGTAAGGTTACGACCGTAGTCGTCAAGCAGCGCGTGTTCGCCGCCACGGCCACTACGACGCTCCTCGGCAGGCTCTGACTGCTTGCCGTGGTATCCGGAGAGCAGTTGAAGCACCGCGGAACGTACCTTCTCAAGGTCGGCACCGAGGTTCAGCAGCACCTGCGCGGCAACGCCCTCACCCTCGCGTATCAGGCCGAGCAGCACGTGCTCGGTACCGATGTAGTTGTGCCCGAGTTGCAGCGCCTCACGAAGCGATAGCTCAAGGACCTTCTTGGCCCGCGGTGTGAACGGGATGTGGCCGGATGGCACGTAGCTGCCTTCGCCGATGAGCTCCTCAACCTGCTGCCGGACATCGTCAAGCGAGATATCGAGGCTTTCGAGCGCCTTGGAGGCGATCCCGTCTTCTTCACGGATGAGCCCGAGCAACAGATGCTCGGTACCGATGTAGTTCTGATTGAGCTTCTTGGCCTCTTCCTGCGCATACACTACGACGCGCCGGGCCTTCTCGGTGAATCGCTCGAACATTGCTACGTCACCCCTATCGCAAGCGCCGCGTACGACGCACAGAGTGCCTGGACGACCATTCTACCCCGTGGGACGAACCGGGGCGAGGTTGACGGATACGGAAGCAAGTGGAGTGCCATCAGATGTGAGTCTGGAACACTCACATCCCTGCCCGGACCACACGGCGTCCTACGCCTCGGGCCTCATGTGCGGGAAGAGCAGGACATCGCGGATCGAGGCACTGTTGGTGAGCAGCATGACCAGACGGTCGATGCCGATGCCAAGTCCGCCAGCGGGGGGCATGCCGTATTCCTGCGCGCGCAGGTAGTCCTCGTCCACCCACATCGCCTCATCATCGCCCGCATCCTTGGCTGCGGCTTGCGCCTCGAAGCGTCCTCGCTGGTCGATCGGATCGATGAGCTCGGAGAACGCATTGGCGAACTCCCTGCCCGTGATCATCAGCTCGAACCGGTCGGTGAGCTCCGGGTCGGCGTCGCTGCGCCGCGCCAGGGGCGAGACCTCGGCAGGATAGTGCGTGACGAAGGTCGGTTGGATGAGCGTGTGCTCGACCAGTTTCTCGAAGAGCTCCGTCACGAGTTTGCCGGGGCCCCACGATGTCTCGATCGGTACGTCGTGACGATTGCAGAGCCGACGGAGTTCGACAAGCGAGGTGTGCACGCTGACGTCGGCCCCCACCGCCTCGGACACGAGACTCGTCATCGTCGCCTGCCGCCACGGCGACCGAAGCGACACGGCTACGCCCTGGTACTCGATCTCAAGCGTACCGAGCACCTGCTCTGCCACGGAAGTGATGAGCGACTCGGTGAGTTCACGCATGGTCTCCATCGTGCCGTACGCCTGGTACGCCTCGAGCATCGTGAACTCAGGGTTGTGCCGTGGCGACATGCCCTCATTGCGGAACGAGCGATTCACCTCGTACACACGTTCGAACCCGCCCACAAGGAGGCGCTTCAGGTACAGTTCCGGCGCGATGCGCAGATAGAGATCCATGTCGAGCGTGTTGTGATGGGTCACGAACGGACGGGCCGTGGCACCGCCCGGAATCGGCTGCAGCATCGGAGTCTCGACCTCGAGGAAGTCCCGCTGCTCCATGAAGCGACGGATAGCCGAGATCACGCGGAAGCGTGTCTCGAAGACGGACCGGACCTCGGGGTTGGCGATGAGATCGACGTAGCGCTGGCGATACCTGGTCTCGGTGTCGCTCAGCCCGTGGTACTTCTCGGGAAGCGGTCGCAGCGATTTGGAGAGCACCTCTACGGAGCCGGGCAAGATCGAGAGCTCCCCGCGCCTTGTACGAAGAATCTCACCAGTCACCCCGACCCAGTCCCCAAGGTCAAGGTCAGCAGCAAAGGCAAACTGGTCCTCGCCGAGCACGTTCAGCCTGCAGAACACCTGCAACTCCGCCGAGCCGTCACGAACGACGAGGAAGAGGGCCTTGCCCTGATCGCGCTTGGCGACCACCCGACCCGCGATCGTGACAACCTCGCCCGTCTCGGCCCCGGCCTCAAGCCCCGCATGGCGGGCGATCACATCCGCGACCCTGTGCGTGATCTCGAAGCCGTTGCGGAATGGCTCGATGCCCGCATCCCGGAGCGCCACGATCTTATCGCGGCGAACCGACATCACGTCGTCCGTCGCTCCTGCTCCAGTACCCGGCTGATCGGTCATGTCCCCCCGCTACTTGGTGATCGAGACGACCTCGTACGTGATCTGTGTTCCACGCGGAGTAGTCACAGAGACGACGTCGCCCTTCTTGGCACCCATGATCGCCTGTCCAACAGGCGACTCGTTGGAGATCTTGTCATGCGTGGGGTCAGCCTCGGCAGAACCCACAAGCTGGTATACGAAGAGGTCGCCGGTCGAGCCGTCCTTGAGATGAACGCGGGCACCGAGCGTCACGCGAGACGGGCGAGACGGCGACTCGATGATCGTGGCATTCGCCAGGATCTGACTGATCTCGGCGATGCGACTTTCCACCCATGCCTGCTCATTCTTCGCGTCATCGTACTCGGAGTTCTCGGAGATGTCTCCGAACTCCTTGGCCTCGCGGATGCGCTCGCCTACCTCGCGACGCCTCACGGTCTCGAGGTGCTGGAGCTCCTCCTCGAGTTTGGCCTGACCTTCTGCGGTGAGCGCTACTTCTTTCAGCATTGAACACTCCTGTACGTCGGTCCGCTGTCACCTGACGCGGACTCGGCGAGTCCGGGCCCCTCGACGACTCGGGAGAGTATAACGACGGGCAGGACTGCACACAAGCACCTTCCATGCCGAAGGGCGCCCGCAGGCGCCCTTCAAGCGTGACAGCGACGGGGCTCCGCTAGGAGTCGCTGTCGCTGCTCGCAGTGTCGGCCTTCTCGGCCTTGTCGCTCTTCTTGCCGGTCGTCTCTTCGTCAAGCGCGTTCATGCCTTCGTCCATGCCTTCTTTGAGGGCCTTGGCCGACTTGCCGAACATCTTGGCCAGCTTGGGAAGCTGTGTCGGACCGAACAGCAGCAGGACGATACCCAGGATGATCCACAGTTCCGGGCCGTTAGGAATGCCGAAAGCCGCCATGCATACCTCCTCGATCGCAGACCCGTCGCTGCCGGCAAGCGGGTCATCTGTGACTGCAGGTCAGAGTATCATCTCCGAGCCGGGCGTGCCACGCGAAGTATCGCTACACGTGGGCGACCCCTTCCCGGCGCGACAGGTAATACAGCGTGTGCAGCAACTCCTGGACCGGATCGGTGTTGTGGAGTGTCACCCCATCCGGCACGCGGACGATGACGGGTGTGTAGTTGAGGATCACCCGGACACCCGCGCCCGCGAGGCGGTCGGTCACCATCTGAGCGGCCTCTGGGGGGACTGCTACGATACCGATCCTGATGTCCTGAGAGCGAAGCGTCTCCTCAAGATCATCAAGTGACTCCACCCTGATGTCGCCGATCTGGCTGCCGATCTTGCGCGTGTCGTTGTCGAAGATGGCCGTGACGACGAACCCGTGCTGTCGGAGACCCGCGTATCCGGCGATCGCAGAACCAAGATTACCCGCGCCGACCAGGGCGAGCCGATGCATATGGTCGGAGCCGAGGATGCGCTGTATTCGTTCGATCAGGATGTCGATGTCATATCCCACGCCACGCTTACCGAACGACCCGAAATGGGTGAGATCGCGCCTGATCTGAGCGGGGTTTACGGATGTGAGTTCACCGAGTCGGGCAGAGGAGACCGTACCCACGCCGTCCGCTCGGAGCTGGATCAGGATGCTGAGGTACGCAGGCAGACGCTCGATAACGCCCTCGGGGATATGCTCGGCGATGACCCTGTCCATACACCCTCACTTCCTGTGATGGCATATGGTAACGCGGAGTTACAAACTTACACAAGGGGAACGCACGTCTGATCGTGGGAAGTCCCCTGGACTGGCCCCGATACGGGACCTGTGATCCGTGCGGAAGCATCTGTACGAAGTCCTGCCCGCAGTCACCACTGCGGTCATGGTTCCACCGGCTCCCGTCCGCGCGTGAAATCCATCACGAGCCGGATCACGTCCGAACGGGTGACGATCCCTGCGAGGCGCCCATCCTCCACGACCAGCACGGCACCCGGGCCTCCGGGCTCCAACCGGGGAAGTACCGCGTCAACGGACATGTCGGGTCGCACTACAACATTCTCGAGACTACGGGAGGCGATCTCCCCGACGGTCGTCTCGGGCCAGAGTGCTCGCGGTACCTCGGTGACATGCTCGATATCGATCAGGCCGACCACGCGGCCTTCGTCCACGACCGGATACCTGGGGTGGCGACCGGCAAGGAAGTACGAGTGGCCCACCTGCTCAAGTGAAAGGTCGGCAGGAACGAGCACTGCTGGTGAGGACATGATCTCAGAGACCCGGACCTCAGCCAGCCGCGCCCGCGTGAGTTGCTGACGGTATGCACCGACTGCAAGCGTGGACATGAACCACCCCATGACCGCCAACCAGATGAAATCGAACGTTCCATTGAGCACTCCGAAGACAGACACAGCGATCAGCGTGGTTCCAATCGCCTGTCCGGAGCGACTGGCCCACTTGGTCGCCCTGGTGATATCGCGAGTGGCAGCCCACAGGATGGCGCGAAGAATGCGTCCGCCATCCAGCGGAAATCCGGGCAGGAGATTGAAGACAGCCAGGGCGACGTTGATGATCGCCAGGTAGTCGAGCGGCACCAGCATCCATTCTGGGGCTTTCACCAAGCCGCCGATGATGGCAAGCACCCAGCACCCCGCACCGATCAACAGGCTCATGAACGGACCTGCCGCCGCCATGAGGAATTCGCTCCCGGGACTCTTTGGCTCGTCCTCGAGTTGTGATACTCCGCCAAATACGAAGAGCGTGACCTTCGAGACCCGGAGCCCACCCGCACGAGCCACAAGTGAATGCGCGAGCTCATGGAGCACGAGCGTACCGAAGAATGCCACTGCGGTCACAAGACCCAGGGCAACGTATACGACTGGCGCCTGGTCGGGAAGCGCCACGGGGAAGTAACTCGTGGTCAGCGTGGCCGCCACCAGGAGGAATACGAACAGCCAGCTCGCATCCACTTCGAGCGGAATACCGAACAGGCGACCGAGTCGTAGAGAACGGAGCCCGAACACCGCGAATCAGCCTCCTACTGTACGCGTCAGAACTCCGCAGATGAGAGCGCAGAGGCGCAGACGCAGTCCCGCTCCTCGGGGAGCATCGGGATCATCGCAAACAGCAGATCCTTGATCTTCTGCGTGTTCTCAGCGAATACGCGGACGACATCATCATTGGTCACCGGAGGGGCGCCAGCCGTACCGGCGTCGTAGTCAGTGATCAGGGAGATGTTGCAGTAGCAGATCTCCTGCTCGCGAGCGAGGTAGCACTCGGGATACTGGGTCATGTTGATGACCTCCCAGCCCTGCGAGGCGAACCACCGCGATTCCGCTCGCGTAGAGAAGCGCGGACCCTGGATGACGACGACCGTTCCACTGTCGTGGACACTGATACCAAGTTCTCGCGCGGTCTGGACGGCAACCGAGCGCATCGTCGGACAGTAGGGATCCGCCGAGGAGACATGCGTCGTCTGCGGACCGTCGTAGAAGGTGTCTTTGCGCCCCGTCGTGCGGTCGACGAACTGGTCACAGATGACGAAATCCCCGGGCTTCACGTGCGCCTGCAGCGAACCACAGGCGTTGGGCCCGATGATCCGTTGCACGCCCAGTTCTTTCATGGCCCAGATGTTCGCCCGATAGTTGATCATGTGCGGTGGCAGCGTATGAGCACTTCCATGACGCGGCATGAAAGCGACTGTGCGACCTCCGATCTCACCGTATGTGACGGGTGCAGATGGCGCCCCATACGGAGTCTCCACAACGATCTCGGTAGGATTCTCCAGTAGCGAATACAGACCGCTGCCGCCGAAGACGCCGATGTCTGCCTTTGGGTATGCCATACGGATTCGCTCCTTGCATCGATGCGTTCACAGGCCCGTCGATCGGCGGTGTCGCCGCCAGAAGATTGTAGCCCATCTCACCATCGCTCTATGCGCTTCGTGCGTACCACGCCT
>CAZOSR010000049.1:0-10692 GCA_964582445.1 uncultured Coriobacteriaceae bacterium
TCCCGCATGGCAAGCTGCCCGCGGCGACCGGGGCCCTGGTTCACAATGTGGCGACCGCGGTGGCGATCGCCGATGCGCTCGATCACGGCAAGCCGCTGACAGAGCGGATCGTCACGGTCACGGGAGCGGTCGCACGTCCGGGGAACTACCGTGTGCTGCTGGGAACGCTCGTAAGCGATCTTATCGAGCACGCTGGCGGCCTGGTCGGCGATGTGGAGCGCGTGATCTCGGGAGGGCCGATGACCGGGATGGCGCTCGGGAATCTCGACGTGCCGATCACCAAGGGCTCATCGGGCATCGTGGCGCTCCCCAAGGGCGTTGCCGCTCCCGCGATATCCGACGATCAGCCGTGCATTCGCTGTGGTCGTTGCCCGGAAGCGTGCCCCATGGGTCTGGAGCCGTACATCCTCGCGACGTTCGCGGGTAAGCGCATGTGGGATGCCGGGGCCGAGCGGCATGTGATCGACTGCATCGAGTGCGGTGCCTGCTCCTACGTCTGCCCGACGAAGCGGCCCCTGCTGCAGCTGATCAGGGTCGGGAAGTCAGCTGCGATGTCGAAGGGGGCGAAGTGATGGCCAAAGACATCCTCCATCCCTCTCGCATCGTCGGTCCGTCTCCCCATATCACCTCGCCGGTGACATGCACCGGCATCATGCTGTGGGTCGTGGCCGCGCTCGCCCCCGCAGCCGGCTGGGCCGTCGTGAGCATGGGGCTCGTGGCGGTGCAACTGTTCGCGGTGTGTATCGGTGTTGCACTAGCCACCGAGTGGGCCGTCAACGCCATCGCACACAAGCCCAATACGCTCCGCGATGGCAGCGCGCTGGTCACCGGGGTGCTGCTCGCGATGAGCCTTCCTCCGAGGACTCCCTGGTGGATGGCCGCGATCGGCGCGTTCGTTGCCATCTGGCTCGGCAAGCTGCTGTTCGGCGGGCTCGGGCACAACCTGTTCAACCCCGCGCTGGTGGGCCGCGCGTTCGTGACTCTCTCCTGGGGAGGGGTGCTCGCGAGCGTGCAGAACCGGGGTTGGTTCGCCACGCTGCCGGATATCTCCGCTGGAGGGCTCGATACGATCTCCGGAGCAACACGTCTTGCGGCAGCAGCTGCAGATCGTGCCGCCGATGGTGGCTATGCGTTCGACCTGGCAGCCCAGTACCAGCCGCTTCTGCTGAGGAACCTCGAGGGGTCGCTCGGCGAGATATCTGCGGCGCTGCTCATCCTCGGGGGCCTGGTCCTGATCATAAAAGGCATCATCGATTGGCGTATCCCGGTGGGGTACATCGGGACGATGGGCGTCGTGTCGTGGGCTTTCGGTTCGGACCCCGTGTTCCACGTACTCGCGGGTGGCGTGATGCTTGGTGCGTTCTTCATGGCAACCGACTACGTGTCATCGCCGATGTCCAAGAAGGGACGTCTCATCTACGGCATCGGCTGCGGGTTGTTTAACGCGCTCGGCCGTTTCATCGGCCCGATGCCGGAGTCGACGACCTTCGCCATCCTGTTCATGAACGGGCTTGCCCCACTGATCGATCGGCTGACACGGCCGCGGGTGTTCGGGGTGGTGAAGACCGATGCGTAGTGCTCTCAAGCTTGTGGTTCCTGTCCTTGTGACCTGCGTCGTTGCAGCGGCCGGACTCGCGGTGACGTACGGTGCCACAGCACCCAGGATCGCCGAGCAAGACCGGCTGGCCGAGGAGCGATCGCTCCAGGCGGTTCTCGCTGGTGCCACGTTCACCTGTCTTGAAGACAGCAAGATGCAGACGGCGATCGACGATGCGGCAGCACCGGTCGACGTGCTCGACACCTTCTACGCGAGCGCGAACGGTGAGCACGCTGGCTGGGCGCTGAAGGTGTCATCGCGCGGGTACGGCGGCCCGATGGTCGTGGTTATAGGATTGGATACATCCGGTTCAGTCACCGGCGTTACGATCCTCTCGCACAACGAGACACCTGGTCTTGGCACCAAAGTCATCAGTGAGCAGTGGTTCCTTGAGCAGTTCCCCGGGCTCGGGGCCGGTTTCACGGATGGTGACGTTCGCGCGCTTGATGCCATCAGCGGGTCAACGAAGTCATCCAATGGGGTGCGCAACGCGGTAGCGGGTGCCGGGCGGGTGTTCTCTGACGTGCTGAGCGGGCTGGATACGAGCGTGATGGAGGGAGGTTCTCGATGAGCGAATGGTTCCGCGTGTTCCGTCAGGGTTTGAGTATCGAGAACCCGTTGACAGTCCTCATGATCGGGTTGTGCGCCACGCTCGCGGTGTCGACGCAGTTCCAGAACGCACTGTTCATGGGTATGGCGGTCATCTTCGTGCTCATGATGAGCAACGTGCTGATCTCGGTCTTTCGTAAGGTCATTCCCAGCGAGGTACGCATACCGATCTTCATCGTGGTGATCGCGTCGTTTGTCACGATCGTCGACCTGGTGATGAAGGCGTTCGTCCCGAGTGTGTACGGCGTGCTGGGCATCTGGATTCCGCTGATCGTCGTCAACTGCGCCATCCTCGGGCGCGCTGAGGCGTTCGCCTACCAGAACAAGGTCGGTCTCTCGATCGCCGACGGCCTCGGCATGGGCATCGGGTACTCCACCGTGATCGTGCTGCTTGCGCTTATCCGGGAGGTGCTCGGAACCGGCAAGGTCGTCTGGTTCGAAGGCACGCTGTTCAGCCTCCCCGCAGGGTACGCGCCACCGAGCCTCTTCCTGCTGTTCCCCGGCGCGTTCCTGGTGTTCGCGTTCATGATCGTCGGAGCCCGGTGGATCAATGAACGGTTCGAGGAGCGGAAGGAGGGGCCGGCATGTCGAGCGTGAGCCAACTCGCGCTGCTGTTCATCGGCGCAGCGCTCATCAACAACATCCTGCTGACCCGCTTCATCGGCCTGTGCCCGTTCTTCGGAGTCTCGAGCAACATGGAGACGTCGATCGGGATGAGTCTGTCCGTCATCTTCGTGATGGTGATGGCGTCCACTGCCACGTGGGTGGCCTGGGAGTTCATCCTAGCGCCGCTCGGTGTCGGTGAGTTCCTCTACATCCCGGCATTCATCCTCATCATCGCGTCGCTCGTGCAGTTCGTGGAGATGTACCTGCGCAAGGCAAGCCCGGTACTCTACCGGGCGATGGGCATCTACCTTCCGCTGATCACGACGAACTGCGCGGTGCTGGCGACCGCGACCGAGGCGGCGAAGCCTGGCTTCTTCAAGATGAACATCGCGCTTGGCTCATCACTGAGCCTCGGCGAGGCGCTCGTCTACACGCTTGGTGTGTCGGTCGGCTTCGGTTTTGCGCTCATCACGTTTGCCGCGTTGCGGGAACGCCTTGAACTGGCGCCGGTCTCACGGCTCATGAAGGGCACCCCGATCGCGTTCATCACCGCCGGTCTACTGTCGCTCGCCTATGTCGGTATGTCCGGCTGGTTCGGTCTGTGAGGTAACCACGTGGATCTCATGCTCACTCTCAAAGCTGTAGGCGCGCTCTCGATCATAGGTATCGTTACATCGGCGATCCTTGCGACGGCGGCACGTCGTTTCCATGTTGAAGTCGATCCACGGGTCGAGGCGGTCGCAGCGGCGCTGCCTGGCTCGAACTGCGGCGCGTGCGGCAATCCGTCGTGCTTCATGTCCGCCGAGAAGATGGTGGCCGGCGAACTGGCGGCAAACGCATGTGTTGCCGGGGGGCAGTCGGTGGCCGATGCGGTCGCCCAGATCCTCGGTGCCGATGCGTGTGCGACGGTCGCCGTGATATCCGCACGGCACTGCGGAGGAGGCGACAAAGCTGCTCGCGCCTACGAGTACGCGGGCGTGCGTTCTTGCGCCGCGGCGGCCCGCCTGGCGGGCGGTCCGCTGGCTTGCTCTGCGGGTTGTATCGGTTTTGGCGACTGCGTCCGCGCGTGCCCCTTTGATGCGATTCATCTCGACCAGCGGGGCCTGCCTGTTGTCGACCTGGACAAGTGCACTGGCTGCGGCGTATGCGTCAAGGAGTGTCCGCGAGGCCAGATATCGCTTCTTGCGCTTGTTCCGGAGTCGGCGGCCATCGTCGTTCGGTGCAACGCTCACGACAAAGTGAAGGGCCGCAAGGACAACTGTGCGGCGTGCTGCATCGCGTGCAAGAAGTGCGAGCGGGCCTGTCCAAGCGATGCCATCCACGTGGTCGATATGCTCGCCGTCGTGGACTACGACAAGTGCACCGGATGCGGTACGTGCGTCGAGGTCTGTCCGCAGAACTGCATCGATGTATTCGGTCGCACCTCTGACGTGGACGCCGTGGCCGCAGACGGAGCGGGCGCGAGCGCGCTGGGTCCAGCCGCGCTCGTCGATGATGCCGCGGAGCCGGTCGAGGCAGGCGCGTAGCGATGACCCGCGGCGACCGCGTCCTTATCGCCGCACTGGTATGCGGGTGCCTGCTCGTCTGGCCGCTGGCTGCGGCGATCGCTGGCGGTCAGGGTGGGCAGGTCGTGATCACGGCTCCCGATGGTGAGAGTGTTGTGGCGCTGTCGCAGGATGCCGAGTACCACATCAACGGCGCCTTGGGTGAGGTCGTAGTGCGGATCATGGATGGCTCCGTGTCGATCGAGGAGTCGGGTTGTAGCGATCAGACCTGTGTGCGCACGGGCTCTGTCTCATCGCCGGGCTCCGTGATCGCATGCGTTCCCAACCGCGTCATGGTGAGGGTAGGGGGTGACGGCGGTGGGGGACTCGATGCCCGCGTCCGCTGACGCGTACCCGCTGCCGGGTGCTATGACGGCCAGACCGCTTGCGGTGACGGCGGGTCTGCTGGCGGTTGCCTCTGTGCTCGGATTGGTGGAAGCCGCGATGCCGGGCCTGCCTGTGGTGCCCTGGCTGAGGCTCGGGCTCGCGAACATCGCGGTGGTGGTCGCGCTGATCATCTCAGGCGGTCGCATGGCGTCAGCGGTCAGCATCGGCAGGGTCGCCATCGTCGGCCTCGCAGCGGGCACCATAGGCAGTCCGGGGTTCGTCATCGGTGCGGCCGGGGCCGTCGCGTCGCTGCTGGTCATGTGGGCGCTCTCGCAAGCCGGGGCGGTGTTCAGTCCGGTGGGGTGGTCGGCGGCAGGCTCGGCGATCCATGTTGCAGCCCAGTTCGCTTGCGCCGCAGCCATCCTCGGGTCGTGGTCGATCGTGGCTCTGGCGCCGCTGTCCATCATCATCGCGCTACCTCTCGGCGCGATCACGGGTGCCCTCGCCCGCGTGATTGTCTCCCGTCTCCAGCTCATCTGATCTCGAGTGGGAGGGGGCGCTGTGGCGCCGCGGTTGGTCTCGGAGAGTCCGTATGCCCGTGGGCTCGTGCTGTGCGGTCAGGCTGAGGCGGTCACCGACGAGGGGTTGATCGCGCTCGTGCTCGGATGCCGCGAGGAATCGGTCGCGCGGGGTCTGCTCGAGCGTCATCCGATGCCCGATGGTCTGTGGCGTGCGAGCGCAGAGGATCTCTGCTCACATCCCGGTGTCGGCCCTGCGGCCGCCGCAAGACTGCTGGGGTCGCTTGAACTGAGTCGCAGGGCGGCATCGCGCGCGTCCACCTCAAGGCCCTGCATCACCCGCCCAGACGATGTGGTGAGGCTGTGCGGGCCGCAGTTCCGTGGGTCGGACCGTGAACACTTCTGGGCGCTCGCGCTCAACACCAAGAACCAGCTGCTGCGCACGATCGAGGTCTCGGTGGGCAGTCTGAGTGCGTCGATCGTGCATCCGCGAGAGCTGTTCAAGGAGTGTGTGAAGATCTCCGCCGCCTCGGTCGTGGTCGTGCATAACCACCCGAGCGGCGATCCCACACCCTCGGGCGCCGACATCCAGCTCACGCGACGCCTCGTGAAGGCGGGTGACGTCTTGGGCATAGAAGTGCTCGATCACGTGGTGATCGGTGACGGTGGCGCGCACAGTAGTCTTCGGGACCTCGGACTGATGTGACACCCGCTCCGACCTGGGCGGTCATCGAACCGCAACCTCCGCAGGCGGTGTCCTGAGGGGTTATCTCTGCTACACTCTCCCGGGATATGCGGTCGTGCCGTGTGTCTATACGAGCATGCACATCCGCTTCGGCTGTTCCCCCTTTCCCGGGAGGAACGGTCATCGCGAGAGGAGCAGCGACTTGTCGCTTGTCGATATGTTGTTCGATTCATGGGGCGGAGACATGGCGGTCGATCTTGGGACCGCCAATACGCTTGTGTCCGTCCGTGGTCGGGGGATAGTGCTGATCGAGCCTTCGGTCGTTGCTGTCGAGCGCGATACCAAGCGCGTGCTCGCCGTGGGTGTTGACGCCAAGCGGATGCTCGGCCGTACTCCCGGCAGCATAGTCGCCATCCGGCCGCTGAAAGACGGCGTCATCGCGGACTTCGAGGTCACCGAGGCCATGCTCCGGTACTTCATCAACAAGACGCGCGTGAAGCGCTTCCCATGGCAGCCCAAACCACGTGTGGTCGTCTGCGTGCCGTCCGGCGTGACGGAGGTAGAGAAGCGTGCGGTCTTCGAGGCGACGATGCAGGCCGGTGCTCGCAGCGCTTACCTGATCGAGGAGCCGATGGCCGCCGCGATCGGCGCGGGTCTGCCGATCCAGGAGCCGACGGGCAACATGGTCGTGGATATCGGAGGCGGGACGACCGAGGTCGCCGTGATCTCGCTCGGCGGCATCGTCGTCGCCCAGTCCATCCGCATCGGTGGTGACGAGTTCGACGAGGCGATCATCGCTCACATCAAGAAGGAGTACAACGTACTCATTGGCGAGCGCACCGCAGAGGAGATCAAGTTCGAGATCGGCTCGGCGTATGCCCTTACCGAGGAGCTTGACGTGGAGGTCCGCGGCCGCGATCTCATGACGGGCCTGCCCCGCACATTCCAGGTCTCGTCCGAGGAGGTCCGCATCGCGATAGAGGAGCCGACGATGGCGATCATACAGGCCATCAAGGGCACTCTGGAGAAGACGCCCCCCGAGCTTGCGAGCGACATCATGGAGTACGGCATCGTGCTCACCGGGGGTGGGGCGCTGTTGCGTGCGCTCGATGAGCGTTTGCGCAGTGAGACGGGGATGCCCGTCCACGTCTCCGAGAACGCGCTCATCAACGTCGTGCTCGGCTCGGCACAGGCGCTTGAAGAGATAGACGTCCTGAAGAAGGTCCTGACAGTCTCACGGTAACGGCGGAGGCAGCTCATGCGCATCGGGCAGTCCGAGCCTCGACGGTCGCGTCCCACACTACTCATCGTGCTTGTGGTGCTCTCGCTTGTCATGCTGACCATGTACTTCCGCGAGAGCGATGATGGTCTCCTGCACGGCGCGCGCCGTGTCACGCTCGAGGTCACGGCACCGTTCGCACGAATCGGCACGGTCATCACCTCGCCATTCAGGTCGATCGGCTCGTTCTTCGAGGGGATCGGCGCATCACGAGAACGTGTGCAGGCGCTCGAACAGCAGAACCAGGAGTTGCGGGCCCGCCTTGCCGAACTGGAGGAAGCGCGGCAGGAGAACGAGCGGCTTCGTGCTCTTGTGGATTTTGCCGAGGAGCGCAAGTTCGCCAAGCTCGGTGCCGAAGTCATCCGCCGTCCTGTGAGCATCTGGGAGGGCGTGATCGTCATCGACCGCGGGTCCACCGACGGCATCGAAGCGGGGATGCCGGTGATCGCTGCGCAGGGTCTGGTCGGGCAGGTCTCGGATGTGGCGGCCCACTCGGCGACCGTTCGACTCGTTACCGACCAGATGAGCGGCGTGTCCGCGATCGTGCAGTCATCCCGGGCGCCCGGTGTTGTTCGAGGTTCGGTTGCAGGGTCGCTGTCCCTCGACTTCGTTGACAGGGCGCTTCTGCCTGTGGAGGGCGACGTGGTGATCACCAGCGGTATCGGTGGTGTCTACCCCGGAGGCATCGTGATCGGAGACGTGGTGTCGGTGGATGATCGCCACGGGGAGCTCTACCCGCGCATCCAGGTGCTGTCCCGCGTACCCATCAGCTCCATCGAAGAGGTGTTCGTGCTCGTTGGCGCGGTCGTCGAGACGGATGCAGGTGAGGTCGAGTGAGCCGGTGGTGGACGACTGCGGGCGCTCTTCTCGGGGCGCTGGTGTTGCAGGTGATGATCGCACCGCACATCGCCCTCTTCGGGGTGACGCCGAATCTCCTGCTTCTCGTGGTGATCACGCTTGCGTTCGTTGAAGGTTCGTCCGACGGTGCCGCGGCCGGGTTCGCCGCGGGACTCCTTATGGATCTGCTGTCCACCGGCCCCATCGGGGCGTGGGCACTCGTCATGTCGGTGACCGGCTACCTGAGCGGGTCGCTGAAACAGAACCTGTTTGCCGAGGGCTGGCTCGCGCCGGTGACGGTGGGTGCGGTGGCAGCACTCGTGGCCGATTTCGCGTATCTCGTTGTCGTGACCGTCATTGGCGTGGGACCCGCGTTCTGGGCTTCTCTCGGTCGTCTGGTCTTGCCACGCGCGGTGTACAATGCGGCCCTGGTCATTCTTGTCTATCCGTGGCTGGCGCGGTTCTTGCGAACAGACCGGTCGATCAAGTCCTTCCGCCGTCTCGCCTGATCCGTTCCGCGCTCAGGTCGTCTGGAGTCAAACGCGCCCATGCCTACCGTCAGTCAGGAGCACAGATCCCGCTTCGGTGTCCTCGGCATCGTCGTGATCGTGGTGCTCTCGGCATTGGTCGTCCGGCTCTGGACCATGCAGGTGCTCAACGGTGAGTCCTATGCTGCTCAGGCGGAGAACAACCGCGTACGTGAGATCTCGCTTGAGGCGCCGCGCGGACGCATCCTGGACCGCAACGGAGTGCCGCTCGTGACGAATCGCTCGGCGCTGGCGGTCAGTATCGACCCATCGCATGAGGACGTGCGTGCCCTGCTGGTCAAAGCGTGGAGCGAGGATACTGCCGACGATCCGACCAGCCGTGAGCTGGATGACCTGTTCGGCGAGATCGGCGGTCTCCTTGGTGTGACCACGGCCGACATCTGGGAGCGGGTCACCGACGTGCAGCAGGAGGCGCTGCGCCCCAGAGTGATCGCGGTGGACGTGCCGATGGAGGCGGTCGCGCAGATAGCCGAACGGCAGACTGACTTCCCCTGGGCGATCGTCGAGGAGATCGCCGTGCGTGAGTATCCCAACGGCACCATGGCGGCGCACCTTCTCGGTTACACGGGCGCCATCTCGGAGGAACAGTACGAGGAGTCCGACGTCTACGCCGGTTACGAGCGTGGCGACGTCGTGGGCAAGAGCGGTGTCGAACGCCAGTATGAGGGTCTGCTGCAGGGCGACAAGGGTTGGCGAAGGATCGAAGTCAATGCCTCCGGAAGGTCGCAGGGTGTGGTGAGCGAGCAGGCACCAAGACCGGGCAACGACATCCGTCTCACCATCGATGCGGGCGTGCAGGCGGTGACGGAGGAGCAGATCGATTGGGCGATAGCCGAGGCACAGCGCCAGGGTTACACCAGTGCGCGCGCCGGTGCCGCCGTAGTGATCGACATCGAGACAGGCGAGATCCTCGCCTCCACGAGCCGGCCCACGTTCGACCCTGCGGCGTTCCTCGGCGGCATCAGTACCGCCGAGTGGGAGGCGCTCAACGCGAAGACGAGTGAGTACCCCTTGAACGACCGCGCTGTCATGGCGGCGTATCCGCCAGCGTCGACGTTCAAGGTGATCACAGCAATCTCCGGGATGCAGGCAGGCATCACATCGGAGAACACCACGTACGTGTGCACCGGGCGCTGGACCGACATGGGCAAGCAGTGGCCCAAGTGGTGCTGGAAGCGCACAGGACACGGGACGGTCAGCCTGCGCGGTGGCATCAAACACTCATGTGACACCGTGTTCTACGAGATCGGCTACGAGCTCTACAAGCGCGAACTCGAGGAGTTGCAGGCGACCTCTCGGCTGTTCGGACTTGGATCGAAGACGGGTATCGATCTGCCGGGCGAGTCTGCCGGTAGGGTGCCGGATGCGGCCTGGAAGAAGCGGTACAACGAGAACTACCCCGAGTACCAGATGTGGCTGCCCGGCGACACCGTCAATATGGCCATCGGTCAGGGTGACATGCTGACGACGCCGCTGCAGATGGCGCTCGTGTATGCGGGCCTCGCCAACGATGGCGACGTCATGAAGCCCCACGTGCTGAAAGACGTCCTCGGCAGCGATGGGGAGGCCATCCGCACTATCGAGCCCGAGGTGCTCCGCTCGACGGGCGTGTCCGCCGATGTGTTGGGTGTGGTCGAGCGCGGGCTGGTCGATGTGACCGAGTCCGGTACGGCGAAGGCTGCGTTTGCCGGGTTCGGCCCCACGGTCGCCGGGAAGACCGGTACCGCACAGGTGAAGGGCAAGGACGACTACGCGTGGTTCTGCGCGTATGCCCCTGCCGAGGAACCTCGCTACGCAGTGGCGATCGTGATCGAACAGGGTGGCGGTGGCGGCGCTGTGGGCGCTCCGGCCACCCGGAACATCCTCGCGTACCTTTTCGGCGAGGAGTTCAAGACGATCCACACCACGGACGAGTCGAGGTGATGCGCCGGTGAACAAGACGCTCGGCCAGCGCATCCTGGACAGGGTCAGTCTCCCGCTCGTCGCCTGGGTGCTGGCGCTGCTCGTGTACGGAACCGTGATGGTGGCCTCCGCGACCGAGGGTATGGGCAGCGGGATGCTCATGCGGCATCTTCTGGGTATCGGTGTGGGGCTTGTGCCGCTCGCGGTGGCCTGGCTTATCGACTACACGAGGCTCCGTGG
>CAZOSR010000050.1:0-10681 GCA_964582445.1 uncultured Coriobacteriaceae bacterium
GTACGACTCAGGCGCCCGCCTGGGCGGTGCCACGCGCTATGAGACCGCGAACAAGATCGCCGAGGAGGTCGTGCGGATCGCACACATCCGCGGCGGATACGACGGCACCGCGTTCGTGTGCACGGGCGAGGACTTCCCGGATGCGCTCGCGGCGGCGCCGATCGCGGCAGCCAACAGCTGGCCGATCTACCTCACGCAGCCGGCTGCGCTGACACCCTCGACCAAGACCGCGATGACCGACAACAGCGCCACCCACGGGTACATCATCGGCGGCACGGGAGCTGTGGCGGCAGCCGTGGAGACCGAACTCGACGCGACGTTCATCGACTTCTCACGTATCGGCGGCGACAACCGCTATGACACGGCTGCGGATCTTGCCGAAGCAGCGTTCGACGGGATGGGCATGCTGTGGTCGCGCCCGGCGCTGGCGACCGGTCTGGACTTCCCCGATGCGCTCGCCGGTGGGGTGCTGCAGGGCAGCGACTGCAGCGTGTTGCTGCTCACGCGTGGGACGTCACTCGCGCCCGAGACGGCTGCGGTCCTGACGGCCAACCGCGAGATGATCTACGAGCTCCGCTACCTCGGTGGGACCGGGGTGCTCTCGCCGACGGTGCGCTCAGCCGCGCGGGCGCTTCTCCCGTAGCATGCACGAGCGCGTGCGTACGCTGTGAAGCGGGTACCATCACCCGTAAGGGGTGGCGGTACCCGCATGCGCAGGTGCCCGGTGTTCGGGGGTTCATCATGAAGCGGATGATGCGTCGATCGGCACTGTCGGCTCTGATCACTGCGATGGTGTTCGCGGTGACGCCTGCTGCAGCGACGATGTCGCCTGCTGCACCCATGAATGGCGACGTCTCGGTCGCCTGGGAGCGCAACTGGGGGAGCTACGGCGCGCTCGACGGTCAGTTCAGCGGGCCGCTCGACGTCGAGGTGGACAAGTGGGGACACGTTTACGTGACCGGAGTGACCGACTCCGCCGACCGGCGTGTCCAGGTGTTCGACTCAGATGGCGCATTCCTCGGCAAGACGAGTGAGGGGTGGGACGGGCAGCCGCTTTCATCACCTCGCTCACTCGCCTGCGACCGGTGGGGGAGCGTGTTCGTCGGCCAGATGGGTGGCGGCGGGCTCGTGAACCGCTACCAGTCTCTGCTCACGCTGCCGTCGCCTCCATTCGACGAGGGTTCCGGTTGAACACCCATCGGCGCCCCCGAGGGTCTCGGGGTGTCACTCGACGGCGATGTGTATCTCACCGACACGATTGCGCACAACATCCAGATCTGGAGTTCATACGGGGTCGGGATCGGTTCGTGGCTGCCTGAAGGCATTCCCACGACCGGCCTCGATGTTTCAGAGGACGGTCTGGTCTACACCACGACCGGGACGACCTCTGGTGTGACGGAGTCGGTCGTGGTCTACGATGACGATCCCGCGACAGACCCGCTCGTATGGGGCGGCCATGGGATCGCGTATGGCGACTTCCTCTCGCCGGCAAGTGTCGCTGTCGACCCGGTCGGCCGCTCGTTCGTCATCGAGACCGACGGACACCGCGTCCAGGCGTTCGATGCCGACGGGCAGTTCCTCCAGATATTCGGCTCGTTCGGGTCCGGGGACATGCAGTTCTCGCATCCGCGCGGTATCGCGCTCGGCCCTGATCGCACCGTCTACATCGCCGATTCAGCCAACCACCGCATCTCCAAGTGGGACGTCACGGTTGCTACAGAGGAGACAGGGATTGCGGGCGCAACCCGCATCTCGACCGCCATCGAGGCATCGAAGAAGGCCTATCCGGACGGTGGCAGTGTGGACATCGTGACCCTCGCGACCGCTTACAACTGGCCGGATGCCCTCGGTGGCACGGCGCTGGCGGGCGCCGTCCATGGTCCGCTGCTCCTTACGCCGGCCGATGAGCTGCCCCAGGAAGTGGCCGATGAGATCACGCGTCTCGCCCCCAAGCGGGTGTACGTGCTCGGAGGCACCGGCGTGGTGAGCGATGGCGTTCTCAACGCGGCCAAGGCGCTCACATCGGAAGACATCGCAACACGCCTGGACGGTGCCGACCGCTACGGGACCGCCATCGCGATCGCCGCCGAGGTCAAGGCGATGCGTGGTGCGGCATACGATGGCACCGCGTTCGTCTGTACGGGCGCTGACTTCCCGGACGCGCTGTCAGCCGCTCCGATCGCTGCGGCCAACGGTTGGCCGATCTACCTCACGCCATCCGACCACCTACCCTCCGAGGTAGCCACAGCGCTGATAGCGACGTACGGGGGCAACCCCTCGAATCACGGCTACATCATCGGCGGCGAGGGAGCCGTGAGTTCGGCGGTCGCGACCACGTTGAGCGAGGCGCCGTTCATGGGTTTCATGCGAATCTGGGGCGATGATCGGTATGAGACATCGGCCGAGGTAGCGAGAATCGGCTTCGACGGTCTCGGGATGCTCATGTCACGCCCGGCGCTTGCGACTGGCGAGGACTTCCCGGATGCACTCGCGGGAGGTGTGCTGCAGGGAAGCGATGCCTGCCCGGTGTTGCTCACGCCGGGCTCCACGCTGAGCCCCCATGCCGAGGGCGTGCTCACCGACTACAAGGACATGGTCTACGAGATCCGCTATCTCGGGGGTACGGGCGTTCTGAGTCCGACAGTGCGCACTGCGGCGAAGGCGCTGCTCTGGTAGCGGACGCAGGATCGGGGATTCGCGGGGCGGCCTGACGGTCGCCCCGCTGCGCGCACTGGCCTCGCTCGGGTAGAATCGGAGCCTGCACACCGCCCGGTACCCATGAGGGGAGTCCCGCCTTGGCGAAGGACCGTCTGCTCGACGTGCTCGAACGATACGAGGCCGTCATCGGCCTCGAGATCCATACCGAGATCACCGCAGTGAACACTAAGATGTTCTGCGGCTGCCCGGTCGCCTTCGGCGGCGAACCCAACACGCGAGTGTGCCCGGTGTGCCTCGGCATGCCCGGCGCGCTGCCGGTGCCCAACGAGGCGGCCATAGAGTGGACGGTGCTGGCCGGTCTTGCCACCGATTGCGACATCGCGCTGTGGAGCCAGTTCCATCGCAAGCAGTACTTTTATCCCGACATGCCCAAGGACTACCAGATCTCGCAGTACGACCTGCCGTTCTGTTCGGGCGGCGTGATCGACGTGGAGGTCGACGGGTCCGGTGTGGCCGAGCGCCTCGACCTGGGCGGCGGCCTGGCAGCCGACGGTCCTTCGCCCGTGGCCGAGGACGGTGGCTACCGCGTTCCGATCGGCATCACGCGCATCCACCTCGAGGAGGACACCGGGAAGATGGTGCACGTGGGCGGCTCGGAGGGCCGCATTGCGGGCGCCACACACTCGCTGGTGGACTTCAACCGCGCCGGCACGCCGCTCATGGAGCTTGTGAGCGAGCCGGACATCCGCACGCCGGAGGAGGCGCGGCGCTTCGCGCAGAAGCTGCGCAGCATCTGGCTCGCGCTTGGCGTCAGCGACTGCAGCATGGAGGAAGGCTCCATGCGTGTGGACGGCAATGTGTCGATCCGTGCGCGCGGTCAGTCCGAGTTCGGCACCAAGACCGAGATCAAGAACATGAACTCGTTCAAGGCGCTCCACGACGCGCTCGCCTACGAGATCGTGCGCCAGGCCGATCTGCTCGATGCGGGGGAGGCCGTGGTGCAGGAGACGCGCCACTGGGACGCCACCGCGCGCCGCACGAGCGGCCTGCGCAGCAAGGAAGAGGCGCACGACTACCGGTACTTCCCCGAGCCGGACATGGTTCCGTTCAGCTTCGAGCCCGAGTGGATCGCGTCGCTCGCGGCGCAGCTGCCCGAGCTGCCGGATGCACGTCGCGACCGCTACATCGCCGAGTACGCGCTGCCCAAGGCCGACGCGGCGATGCTCGCGGCGGACTCCGAGACCGGCTGCTACTTCGACGCAGCAGTGCAGATCGCCGGCGCTGACCGCGCCAAGCAGGTGGCCAACTGGATGCTCGGCGAGTTGACGGCGCACATGAACGCTGAGGGAATCGTGATCGGTGAGGCGCGTGTGACGCCCGCGATGCTGGCCGAACTCATCGGGCTCGTCGAGGACGGGACCATCAGCGGCAAGCAGGCCAAGCAGGTCTTTGCCGAGGCCGCCGAGACCGGCGACGCCCCGGGCGCGATCGTCGAGGTGCGCGGAATGAAGCAGGTCTCGGATACCGGCGCCATCGAGGCGGTCGTGGCCGGCGTGCTCAAGGCGAATCCTGCCGAGGTTGAGAGCTACCGCGCTGGCAAGACGTCGGTGATCGGCTTCTTTGTGGGCCAGGTCATGCGCGAGATGCGCGGCCAGGGCAACCCTGCCGTGGTGAACGAGGTCTTGAGGCGGATGCTCGGGTAGCAGGTGAGGTGGAGTCTGACCCCCACAGTCTCTCGCTTCGATCCGTGTCAGACCCGCCTGCTACGGTCTCTGCAGGGGCACGGGAGGGCGGCGAAAGGCGCGCCCTCAGGAGCGACAGGGGGTGCACCCATGCACGGTGCAGGCAGTGCCTTCGATTCGGATATCGAGAGCACGATCTTCGATCCGCCAGATCCGATGGATACGCTGCTCGAGGCGCATGCGGTGATCGTGGCCGAAGTGCGCGTCCGGGCCATGCAGCCGGACATCGATGGGCGCGAACTGACGGTTCTGGCTCGTGCGCTCACGAGTCTCGAGAAGGCGATCGGAGTGATTGCGGACGGCCCGACCGCTTCCGGACACGGATAGCCTCACAGGGAGCGGTCGCGATACGGGCGCTCACATGTCGAAGACCGATTCGAGCTGCTGCTCGCCGACGGACCTCAGCACCTGCGCGCGTGCGATGGGGTCGAGTGAGGCAAGCTCGTCGGAGATGCGGGCCTCAGCTTCCTCGATTCGCTCCGAGCGCTCATCAAGCAGGCTGTTCACGAGGAGCGCAACGCCTAGTCCCAGGAGCGCACCAGGAAGGGCCCACGCGAGAAAGCCTCGCCGGTTGCGAGAGAGCGTGACTGCACCGACAAGCAGGCCGGTGCCGATCACGGCCGCGGCCGTTGCGGTCTCGTTCTGAACACCTTCAGGTAGCGACTCACGCCACCGGTCTATCGCTTCCATGTCGATCTCCTTTCGAGGTTGCCCCGATGAGTATGTTCCCCAGGGGCCGCGGCGGGTGTCCATCCGTCGGGATCCGCATCGCTGTCACGTTCGCCACTTGCGCTACACTGCCACTCGACGGCGCGACGACAGGAGTTCGATGGGCGAGGACACCAGCACGGTTGCGTGGACGCCTCCACGCAAGAGCGTCATCGCCTGGGTGCTCTACGACCTCGCCAACACCACCTTCGCCCTCGGCGTGGGAAGCCGATACTTCGGCCTGTGGTTGATCGAGGAGCGCGGGGGCTCCGACTGGATGCTCTCGGCCGCGATCATCCCGGCGATGGTAGCGGTCATCATCCTCGGACCGTGGATCGGCGCGCTCACCGATCATGTGGGCAGGCGCGTGCCGTACCTCATCGGCTCCACGATCGTCTGCGTGGCAGCCACGGCGCTCCTGGCCACCTGGGGTGTGGTGCCATCGCTCGTGCTCTACGCCATCGGCACCGTGGGCTTCCACCTGGGCGCGCTCGTGTACGACGCACTGTTGCCGGACGTCAGCACCGAGCGTACCCGCGGGCTCGTTTCAGGGCTCGGTGTCGCCATAGGGTACGCAGGCTCCGCTCTAGCGCTGGGTATCGGCATCTACCTGCTGCCGCGCGCCGGGTATGCCGCGGTATTCCGCGCGCTCGCAGTCGCCTTCCTGGTCTTCGCGCTGCCAGCGTTCGTGTGGATCAAAGAGCGCTCGCGTGCCCGGGGCAACGGAGCACCACCGGCGCTCATGAGCGTGTTCACCGCTATGGTCGACGCCTGGAAAAGCGCCGCGAAACATCAAGGGGTCGTTCGCTTTCTGATCGGTCGGTTCCTGTACACCGACGCGATCAACACGGTGTTCCTCTTCAATGCGGTCTTCGCCAAGATGGAGCTCGGATTCACCGACGCGCAGACCGATCGGTTGGCGCTGCTGGGTATCGTGTGTGCAGGCCTTGGCGCGGTCATTGCCGGGCGGCTCGCGGATCGCTTCGGGTCGAAGCGCATGTTGCTCGCGGCGCTCGGCTCCCAGATCGTCGGCCTCGCAGCAGCGGTGATCGCCGCCGTCACCGGAGTGCAGGCGGTCGGGTGGCTTGTGGCGGTTGGCGGCGGCGCGGGCATCGGTGGCGCCTGGGCGGCCGACCGCGTGCTGATGACGCAGCTCTCGCCCGCTGACAAGCTCGGCGAGTTCTTCGGTCTGTACGCCATCGTCGGTCGGTTCGCCACGGTCCTCGGCCCGTTCGTGTGGGCGCTGATCGCCGACGTCATCGGTCTTGGCCGTACGTGGGCCCTCGTATCGCTCGGCGTGTTCATCATCGCGTCCGTGCTGGTGATCCGGGGCGTGCGCGCGCCCGTACGCGGCCCGGTCGAGGAGTGTGATCAATGTGCCTGATTTCCCGCTCGTGGCACTCGACCTCGCCCGCCGCATCGAGCGCATGGGCGTGGAGGACCTCGCCGCATATGCGGCCGAATCGCATGCGAGCGGCATCTATCCTGACGCGACCACGTTTCGAGTCGGCGGTGGTGCTGCGTACTGGTACAGCCCCGGCAACATCGTGAACGGGTCGTTCGGCCTGGGCATGAACGGTCCTGTGGAGCAGGAGGAGATCGCGGCACTGATCGCGTTCTTCGAGGAGCGCGGTGAACGCGCGAGCGTGGCTGTGTGCCCGTACGCTGACCCCTCGCTCAGGCGGTGGCTCGCCGAGTACGGGTTCGTCGCCACCGACTTCGAGACGGTGCTCTACCAGCCGCTCGACGGGGAACGAGCCGAGGGGGGCGGTGTCGCCGAAGGCGGGGCAGACGGCGGACCTGAGGTGCGACTCGCGTCTACGATTGCCGAGCGTGAGGTCTGGGCGACGCTTGAGGCGCGCGGTTTCACCGACGACGCCGCTGACGAGGCCGGTTTCATCCTCGCCCGCGCTATCGCGCTGCGGACCGATTCATTGCCGTTCATCGGCTACCTGGACGGCGAGCCTGCAGGAACCGGGATGCTCGTGATCAAGGACGGCATCGCGATGTTCAACGGCGACTCCACACTGCCCGCCATGCGTGGGCGGGGTGTCCAGTCTGCGCTTCTCGCGCACCGGCTCCACTACGCGCGGAAAGCCGGGTGCGATCTCGCGGTGATCGAGGCCTCACCGGGCGGTATCTCCGAGCGCAACCAGCAGCGGGCCGGGTTCCGCGTCGCCTACACGCGTGTGTCGCTGGAGCGGCCGCTCGCCTCGCACTCGTAGCGCGTCACTCCACCTGGCTATACTGAGTGCGATAACGGCTGCATGAGGAGGAGTCCGCATGAGCGAGCGACCCACGGTCGCGTTTGTCGGTACTGGCGTGATGGGTGCGTCGATGGCCGGTCATCTTCTGGCGTCAGGCTACCCACTCGTGGTCCACAACCGCTCGCGGGAGAAGGCCGAGGGTCTGATCGCCGCGGGTGCGGAGTGGGCCGAGAGCGCGGGGGAAGCCGCGGCGCGAGCCGACATCACCATCACCATCGTCGGCTATCCACACGATGTGGAGCAGGTTTACCTCGGCCCGGCAGGCATCGTGGACGAGGCGCGAGCCGGTTCGTTGCTGATCGACATGACCACGTCAACGCCTACGCTTGCCGTGCGTATCGCGCAGGCAGCGGCATCGCGCGGACTCACCGCGCTCGATGCGCCGGTCTCGGGTGGTGACGTAGGCGCGCGCAATGCCACGCTCACCATCATGGCTGGCGGGGAGCGCGCCGGTTTCGAGCGTGCGCTGCCACTCTTCGAAGTCATGGGAAAGACGTACTCGCACATGGGCGGCCCGGGTGCCGGCCAGCACACGAAAATGGCCAACCAGATCGGCATCGCGGGCACCATGCTCGGCCTGATCGAGGCGATGCAATACGCCAAGGCCGCCGGGCTCGACCTCGAGAAGACCCATGCCGCGCTTTCGGGCGGCGGGGCGAACTCGTGGTCGTGGGGCGCGTACGGTCCGCGCATCATCGGCGGTGACTTCGCCCCCGGGTTCTTCGTGAAGCACTTCGTCAAGGACCTGCGGATCGCGATCGAGGAGTCGCGCGCGCTCGACCTCGCGCTTCCGGGTCTGGAGCTTGCCGAACGGCTGTACTCACGGCTCATGGAGGCCGATGGAGCCGAGTTCGGTACTCAGGCGTTGTGGTTGCTCTACGAACGGGGAGATGCTCAGGGATAGGCTGGCGCGCGAGGCTATGGGACCGTCCGATCGGGGGCGGCCTCGTCGGTCAGAATGGGGAGTCAGACACAGGAGGGGTCGCTATGGCAGACAGCGTAGGGGCGGGCGTTGCGGTCAGACTCGGCGAGTTCGTGGCCGCGCACTCACAGCAGGACACCGGTGGAACGTGGCAGCTTGAGAGCAAGAAGATGCTCGAGATCAAGCTCGACAACAGCACGGTGTTCACCAAGATGGGTGCGATGGTGGGGTACTACGGGGCGCTCTCGTTCGAGCGTGCGGGTGCGGGCAGTGCTGGCAAGTTCCTCAAGACGATGGCCACGGGTGAGAAAGCCGCGACCACCAAGGTCACCGGATCGGGCATCCTCTACTGCGCTGACCAGGGCAAGGAGATCACGATCCTGTACCTGGACAACGAGTCCATCTTTGTGAACGGCAGCGACTGCCTGGCGTACTCTGACTCGCTCGCCTGGGACATCGTCTTCACCGGCGGTGCCAGCATGATGGCCGGAGGCCTCTTCTCACTCAAGCTGTCCGGCACCGGCTACGTGGCGATCACTACACACGGTAAGCCGCTCGTGCTCGGCGTGGCGCCGGGCTACCCGCTCTTCACCGATCCGAACGCTACCGTGGCGTGGTCCGACGGACTGCAGACGTCGGTCAAGACCGATGTGAACCTCAAGACATTCATTGGCCGGGCAAGTGGCGAGACGTTCCAGATGCGCTTCGACGGCACGGGTTTCGTGGTGCTGCAGCCGTACGAGGAGATCGTGGTTGCGAGTGGCGGCGGGTCGTGACGCACGGGTCGGCGGCTCCTCAGGAAGGTCGCCGTGTCTCGATCGAGATCACGGAGATCCAGGGAACCGGTGCGTGCTCGATCGGGCATGCGGTCGGCGATCGGTGGGAGGTCGACTCTGCGCTCGTTCCGACCGGCATATGTGGCTGGGCGTACGCGGCGATGCTGCCCTTCCTGCAGCCGCTGCGCTTCGGCGGGAGCTTTCCGTGGGAGGCCGAGGGCGAGGCGTTCGTGTGCTGCCCCGATCCGGCGAACCCGGTGGTGTTCCGGCTGCGAGTGGAGGAGTGACTGGCATGGCAGCGAGGGGAAGCTAAGCGCAGCCTCCGCAGGCGCGGTCTTTGCGCCGAGGACAGCAAGCGTGCTTCACCCTCGCTGCCATGCGTGTCGGTCACTTCGACATGCTCGGACGGAAACGCCGCAGCATAAGCGAGCTTGTCACGACGCTGACGGATGAGAGTGCCATGGCGGCACCGGCGAGCTCCGGCTTGAGCAGGCCGAGGGCTGCTACGGGTATGCCGAGCGAGTTGTAGCCGAGCGCCCAGAAGAAGTTCTGGTGGATCTTCCTGATGGTGGCGCGGGAGAGTTCGATGGCGGTCACTACGTCGCGCAGGTCGTTCTTGATCAGCACGATGCCGCCGGTCTCCATGGCGATGTCGGTGCCGGCTCCCATGGCAATGCCGACGTCGGCCTGCGCGAGCGCCGGCGCGTCGTTGATGCCGTCGCCCACCATCGCCACCGTGAGGCCGCGCGACTGGAGCTTCGCGACCTCCTCGGCCTTGTGCTCGGGGAGCACTTCGGCGAGCACGTGCCCGGGCGCGATGCCCGCCTGTGCCGCGATTGCCTCGGCTGTGCGGCGGTTGTCACCGGTGATCATGTAAACCTCGACGCCCATCTTCGTGAGGTGCTCCACGGCCTCGGCAGAGTCCTCCTTGAGCGTGTCGGCCACCGCTATGATGCCGGCGAGCCTGGCGCCGTTCACGCCCACGAGCATGACCGTCTTGCCCTCGCTCTCGAGTGTGCCGATGCGCTCCTCGAAGCGGGCGATGTCGATGCCCTCGGCGGCCATCAACCGGCGGTTGCCGAAGGCCACACGCATGCCGTCGACCGTGCCCTCAACACCGTGACCGGGTACCGCCGCGAAGCCCTCCACCTGCGGCAGGTGCATCGCGCGCTCTTTCGCGCGGGCGGTGATGGCCTCGGCCAGCGGGTGTTCGCTGCCGCGCTCAAGCGCCGCGGCAAGCATGAACACGCGGTCTGTGTCATGCCCGTCGGCAAGCTCGACATCGGTCACCACGGGCTTGCCATGCGTGAGCGTGCCGGTCTTGTCGAAGACGATCGCTTTGATCTTGTACGCGGTCTCGAGCGCTTCACCGCTCTTGATGAGGATGCCGTTCTCGGCGCCCTTGCCGGTGCCCACCATGATGGCGGTGGGGGTGGCCAGGCCAAGCGCGCACGGGCAGGCGATCACAACCACCGCAGTGCCAGCCAGGAGCGCCTTGATGAATGGCGTCACGTCAGCGTAGAAGGACGGGTCGACGAAGCGCGGCACCACGAGCAGCCACACCAGGAACGTGAGCACCGCAAGCGCCACGACCACCGGCACGAACAC
>CAZOSR010000051.1:0-10678 GCA_964582445.1 uncultured Coriobacteriaceae bacterium
TGGTGAAGATGATCCCGCCGATCGTGTCGCAGTTCGTGACGGTCATCAAGGACTCGTCGTTCGCCATGGTCATCGGCGCGGGCGAGCTGATGTTCAAGGGCCAGATCCTTGCGGGCAAGTACTGGCGTCCCTCGCAGATCATCACGATCTACGTGATCATCTCGCTCACGTACTTCGCCATCAACTTCGCGATCTCCACGGTCGCCCGGCGCCTGCAGAAGAAGCTGTCCACAGGCAGAGGGACGATCGGGACTTAGGAGCGCGGTACACCGGCGGCACCGGTCAGCAAGATCGTGTGCACCCATCACCTCTCAGCGGAGCCTGCTATCCACTCGCCGCCCAACCGATACTGGTGGAGCGGGTCACGATCAGGGCTTCACCGACTTCTCCGTCACCAGACGCCGGAGCCCCGGAGCCGCAGTGAAAACGTACGCGTGGCCATCGCGCCGCACGTGCATGTAGCCGCGGTCGACAAGGCCGATCAGGTCGGCGCGCGCCGTGGAGTATGCGATATCGTACGAGCGCTTGTGGTAATCGATGAAGAACGTGGCACCCGGAAGACGTATGGCTCGTCCGAGGATGGTTCGCTGCCGGTGGTTGAGTGTGGGATCGAACCGGAGTTGTGCGCGGAGGCGTTCGTTCTCGGCCACCCTACGATCAACGCTGCCCGCGAGAGTCTCCAGCGCGTGCCACACGCTGTCCACCGCCCATGTCACGAATCCTGTGAGGTCACCGTGGTTCTCGGCCGGCCATAGTCGTGCGTACTCGGCATATCGATGAAGCAGGACTTGCGAGATCGGCATGAGCTGGAGTGCCGGATAGCCTGAGCGGTGCATATGGATCTGGAAGAGCAGGCGTGCGAGGCCGACATCGCCGATCTCAAATGGACGCAGGTTCAGTACCGAGAAGTACAGCATGAGCCCACGTATGAGTGGGTGTGCCCAGGGATCCTGCTGGTTGACCGCAACGAGTGCGCGCTCCAGGGTGGGCTCCACCTCTCGTGCCAGCGGCGGCGCGTACGCTCCGGGCCAACGGTCGACGGTCGCCTTCCGCGGTATGTTCTTGCGACGGAGAGCTACGCAATCAGGTCCTTCGCAAAGACCGCGCGTAAGCATCCGCTGCACCTCGACGACCTTCTCCATGTCAAGCGGAGTGGCGGCGAGCGCCGGAACTTCGCGCATCGTCAAGTAGAAGTTCACTACCATCTGCTCGGTCCTGCTGCGCGGCTTTGCGCCCTGGCGCAGGAAGTTGCGCACGTCCTCTAGGCGGGTCATTTCGTCCGGGGCCAGACAGACCGCGATCGCTTCGTCCATGAGCGCGTGCGATGCGAAGCGCTGCTGCTCGTCGCCGAGGCGCTCGAGGGCCGTCACAAGTCGACCGCTCGCAAGCATGTCGATCTGGTGCAGACGCTCCTGGATCGCGGGAGTCGGCAGATACCATCGCGAATCGACTGTGCCGAGGGTTATCTCATGCGCGCAGATGCGCCGCGCGAAGTCCAGGGTGCTCCATGCGGCTGCCTGTGCGGACGGGGACAGCGTGGCGGTCCGACGCGCGAGCTCCTCTTCGTACGCGTAGTCGCTGTTCGCAGTACGAAGAAGGGTGTGCACCTCCCCGGGCGCCATCGCCTCGCGGAGTTCCCCGAGCTGTTCCTGTGTCGGAGCTTCACCTGGTTCGATCATCTTCGGCCCTTCGTTTTCTATCGATTTCTGAGAGTTCGCGTATTTCGGCCGGTCCGGACAGAGGAGGCGCACGTCTTCTAGCAGCCCTGACCTGAATGTACTGCTAACTATCGAATTTCGAAAGTTGCACATTTCTCCGGGATGACGGTGAATCGGCCTGCGCTCCGTTTCAGGGGCGCCGCCCCCGGCAAGGGCGACAACAGAAGATGGGGAAAGGGGTGTGGCCATGGCCGAAACGCTCTGGTTCGATTCGGCTTCCTGGCTGGTGTGGCTGGCGCCGTTTGCCGGCGTCCTCGCAGCCGGGCTCAGCAAACGCAGGGATCCCGTCATAGAAGGCGACAAGATCCTGCGGCACGACCTGCCAGCGCGCATCACGCACTGGACGCACGGGGTCGGCACGATGATGCTCCTGATCTCGGGCATCGCGCTCGGGCTGTTCTTCACGCCCGCGCTCGTCTCGGGCGGGGAGCAGGTCTGGACGTGGATGAACGTCCACTACGCCTTCGTGGTGATGTTCCTGTTCGGCACCTTCTACTACGGCGCGAACACGCTGATCGCGACCAAGCGCTTCAGAGAGCACCTGCCCACCAAGAACGCGGTGGACTACACCAAGCGCCACTACGGCCTGCTGCTCGGCTTCAAGAAGTTCACCTTCCCGCCCGAGGCCAAGTACTTCGAGAGCGAGAAGATGGCCTACATCCTCGCGCTCGGCTCCACCGTGCTCATCATCCTCACCGGGCTTCTCAAAGTCGCGGCTCACGCGATCGACCTGCCCGCGGGGCTGATGGGTGTGGTGACACCTGTCCACGACATCGCGACCGTGGCGATGCTCGCGTTCTTCCTCGCGCACGTCTTCTTCGCGGCGATCCTCCCGATGAGCTGGCCGGTGCTGATCTCCATGTTCACCGGCTACGTCTCGAAAGAGCACGCCGAGCACGAGCACGCCGGCTGGATGGCCGAGCTCGAGGGCCGCGAGGCCGCCGATCCCGGCGCGAGCTAGGCACCCCGCCTCTCCGATCACGAAAGGAACCACACGATGGCAGATAACGACACCAAAGCCGCCGGCTCGGGCATCTCACGCCGGCAGTTCATGACCGGCGTGGGCGGCGCGGGCGCGGGCCTCGTCCTCGGCGGCCTGCTCGTCAAAGGCTTCATCCTCCCCGACGAGGTCATGGCGATCCCGGCCTCCCAGGGCTACCTCCTGGTGGACACCAAGAAGTGCGCCACCTGCGCAAGTTGCATGCTTGCGTGTTCGACGGCGCACTATGGAAGGGCGAGCCTGTCGCTCTCCAGGATCCAGGTCATGAACGACCCGCTCGGCCTGTACCCGAACGACGTAGCACAGAACCAGTGCCGCCAGTGTCCCTATCCGGCATGCGTGGATGCGTGCCCGACGGGCGCCAACCATGCCGATCCTCAGACCGGCGTGCGCATGGTGGATGAGGCCAAGTGCATCGGCTGCGAGCGCTGCGTCCAGGCGTGCCCGTTCACTCCCTCGCGTATGCAGTGGAACCACGAGGACAAGCACGCCCAGAAGTGCGACCTGTGCAAGGACACCCCGTACTGGAACGAAGAGGGCGGTCCCGAGGGCAAGCAGATCTGTATGCAGGTCTGCCCGCACAACGCCATCTCATTCACGAAGGACGTCCCCGTCCAGACGGACAAGGGCTACGACGTGAACCTGCGCAAGGACGATGCATGGGGGCAGTTCGGGTTCTCTGTCGAGGATGACGGCATGACGCTCTCCGGCGCCACGGGCGCCACCTACGGCGGGCACTAGGCGAAACGCAGGCACGGTACACGACCGATCAATCGCGACCACTGTCGCGATCGCTGGAAGGGACAGACATGGCAGATGGATACGCACCTCGGATTCTCAAGGTCGATCTCACAACAAGAGAGGTCGAATCCTTGGACACCGAGGACTACAAGGACTGGGGCGGTGGCGTCGGCATGGGCGCCAAGCTCTTCTGGGATCTCGTTGAGGACAAGACGCTGACGGACGCCTTCGACCCACGGAACGTCGTTTCTGTCGGTGGTGGCGCCTTCGCCGGTACACCCGTACCGTCCGCGGCCCGGTCCGCAGTCGCGGGTCTTGGCGCCTTCGGGTATCCGGTGAACTGGTTCACCACGTCCAACTTCGGCGGACGCTTCTCGGCGATGCTCAAGATGGCCGGTTGGCAGATGGTGACCGTCGTAGGCAAGGCGGACAGCCCCGTTTGGATCGACATCAGGGACGGCAAGGTCGAGATCCGCGACGCTGGCGAAAGCGGCGATGGCCTGTGGGGTCTCGACGCCCATGAGACGCAGAAGGCCATCTACAAGATCCACGGCGCGGATGGCACCTGGCGGAGCACGGGTGCCTCGCGGGACAGCGGTCGCACCACGCAGCACCCCGCCGTGCTGACGATCGGCCTGGCGGGCGAGAACATGACGCGTATCGCGTCCCTCGTCCACGACGGAGGGTCCGGCGCCGGACAGGGCGGCTTTGGCGGCGTCTTCGGCTCAAAGAACCTCAAGGCCATCAGCGTCATCGGCACCGGCTCGATCGAGGTCGCCGATGCGGCGATGGTGCTGGATGCGCGGCTGTGGGCAGCGGATCAGTACGGATACCAGGTCGACGGTCTCAAGTCGTTCGCCATCTCCAACCCGTGTCAGGTGTTCTCGGGAATGCCCTCGGCAAGCACCGGCTTCGGTTCTCCCGCTCGGCCTGAGGGTTGCATGAACTGCCACAAGTCCTGCCACGGCGTGCGGGCTGCCAGTGGTCTTGGCAACGGCAGTCACTGCTACGACACGCAGATATGGCAGGTACCGGAGAAGACCGCCACGGGCCAGGTGACCGCCGAGACGCAGGGCAAGCTCGCGGACCTGATGCAGGGCCTCTCGATCAACGCGCTGGCGCTCGATATCGCCGGATTCTACCTTTCGAAGCTGAACGAGCAGGGTCTGGTCGGCACCGGGAAGCTTGTCGACACCGACATCTTCGAGAAGTACACGTTCGGCACCTACGAGTGGGCAGCCGAGATGCTTCACCGCATGGCCGAGAAGCGGGAGATCGGTGCGCTTCTGGCTGAAGGTCCCGCACGCTTCGGAGAGTCTCTCGGTCGCTTGGAAGAGGATGTGAAGAGCGGCATCCTGCCGCTGCAGGAGTGGGGCTACCCGCACCACTACGACGGCCGCACCGAGGTCGCCTGGGGTCTCGGCTCGCTGCTCAGCAGCCGCGACATCAATGCGCACGACTTCAACTGGATCTGCATGTGGACGGTCACGCTACACACGCTGTACGGACTTCCGATGCCGGTCGAGGCGGAGGAGATGGCGAACATCATCGCCAAGAAGACGCCTCCGTACAACGACCCGATGATCATCGACATGAGCGATGAGGGCATGTACAGCGAGTCGATGGCCAAGCTCGTGTCGTGGCACACGGCCTACTACATGTACTACAAGAACTCGATGGGTCTGTGCGACTGGGCGTACGCGGACTTCGTGAACCCCTACGGCGAGAACAACGAGGGTCTCACCGGCATCGCCGAGCCCAAGTACGTGGAGGGCGTCACCGGCAGGCCGGAGCCGCTGGAAGACGGCATCAAGCGGGGTACGCGCATCTGGAACCTCATGCGCGCCCTCTACATCCTCGAAGGCCGCCATCGCGATCAGGAAGTCTACGGAGACTACATGTACGAAGTCCCGTCGATGCCTGTTCCGGGCTACATGCTGATGTCGACTCCGCAGTGCGTGCCGGTCTTCGAGAACGGCGAGTGGAGCTACAAGATGGTGGCCGGCCGCACGTGCGACCGCGAGAAGACCGAGGACTGGAAGACCATCTACTACGAGTTCGAGGGCTGGGACCCGGCCTCCGGTTGGCCGCGGCGCTCGACGCTCGAGGACATGGACATGGGCTTCGTCGCCGACGAGCTTGAGGCCGTAGGGAAGCTTGGTGCGTAGTGATGGCACTGAACGCGATCACACAAAAAGATGCGCAGCACCTTGCTCGTACGGTCGACATGGCAGAGGCGTTCGTGGCCACTATCATGTCGCCGAGCATGGGCTCCCGCGCAGCGCAGCTGACGTCGGTTGAGATGGTGAACGGGTTTCTTCAGGCCTACACCATCGACGACTTCAAGTCGGTTGGCTTGAGGCTTGACATCCACTACATCGACTTCGGCTTCCTGGCCCAGTGGCTGGACGAGGTCATCGGTGACGCCGAGCTAGCTGTGGAGATCCGCACACTGCATGACACGGGCGAGGCCTTCGGCCTCCTCGTGCACAAAGTGAAGGACGTTCTCACAGCGCGCCTGGAGCAGTACCGAGAAGCGCTCGGCGAGCCGTCCGAAGCACAGTCCGAAGAGCAGCTGGCCGAGTCCACGCTGTGAGCGGCTCAGCCCCCCGACCCGTCGGGGCCGGGGGGCGAGCCAGAACTTGAGGGTCCGGGTGGCCCCCGCCGGGGGCCGCGAGAGGAGATGGTGCACGATGAGTCGCTCATACCGAAAAGTCGCGGTGTTCATGTTGGCGTTCGTCCTTCTGGCTTCAGTAGCTGTGATCACAGGGTGCTCGTCTGACGAGGCTGATCCGGTTTCGGACGAGGCGACCGAGCAGCCTGCGGAGCAGCCCGTGGAGACCCCTGAAACAGAGAGTCCCGAGCCGGTTGCCTCAGGCGAAGAGATTGTGGAAGGCGCATGCAGCCAGTGCCACGACGCCGCGCGCGTGTTCGTCCAGCCGTACGCCGTCGACTGGAGCTCCATCGTCGACGAGATGAACGATGCCCACGGCGCGGCGCTCACCGATGAGGAGAAGGCTGCGGTTGTCGAATTCCTCGGTAGCCGCGAGCTCTCCGCCGGTGAGGGTGTGGTGGCAGAGAAGTGCGGCACGTGCCATGACGCACAGCGGATCTACGAGCAGGGAGACGCTGCTGACTGGGCAGCCATCGTCCAGCAGATGACCGAGGTTCACGGGGCGCAACTGACTGACGAGGAGAAGGCGGCCGCCGTGGAGTTCCTGGAGGGCCTGTAGCCACCGAGTCCACGATACCCGTCCCCGGCACTGCCGGTGTAGCGCAACCCGTCACCCCTACCGTTCATGCCGGAACGTGTACGCCCCCCCCGGTTGACGGATCGGCGCACCCCCTTACCTGCACGGCGTGGTGGAGAGACGGTCGTGGGCGGGGCCGGGCCTTAAGGCCCGGCCCCATCCACCTACACAGCAGCAGGCATTGCCTGTCGAGTGAGAGGAGAATCCGTGAGCCAGCACAGAGTCCGCAACCTTGAGGGTAAGGTCGCCATCGTGACCGGTGGCGCATCAGGAATCGGCGGCGCGGTCACCAGGTCGTTCATCAGCAGGGGTGCCAGCGTGGTCGCTATCGACATCCAGGAGGACTTGGGGAACGCGCTCGCATCAGAACTCGGTGACGCACTCGTGTTCATCGCGGGCGACGTATCGAGTCCGGACATCGCGACACGGGCGGTGGAGACTGCCGTCGAGCGATTCGGCAAGTTGGATGCACTTGTTAACAACGCCCATGCGTCGCGTCAGGCGCCGTTCGCACAACTCACGCAGGAGATGTGGGATCTCTCGTTCAACACCGGGTTCATTGCGACCCGCAATTTCATGCTTGCCGCATACGAGGAGTTGAAGAAAGCACAGGGAGCTGTGGTCAACTACGGCTCGGGTGCGGGGATCGAGGGCCAGCCGACGCAGGCGGCGTACGCCTCAGCCAAAGAGGCCATCCGGGGGCTCAGCCGTGTGGTGGCCAACGAGTGGGCTGCAGATGGAATCAGAGTGAACGTGATCTGCCCCATGGCACTTACCGAGGGTGTGCGCAAGTGGTCTGAGGCGTTTCCGGAGATGTACCAGGGCGTCGTTTCGAAGATTCCGCTCGGGCGGTTTGGCGATCCCGAGACCGACGTGGCGCCTGTCGTCGCGTTCCTCTGCTCGGACGATGCGAAGTACATCACCGGACAGACCATCATGGCTGATGGGGGAACGATCAAGCTCTACTGATGTTGCCCCTGGCGGTTCAGCCCGCATGCGCCTGCAGTCACGCCGTGCCCTGGCGCAGAAAGATCGAGCTTGGGATCCGCACGGGTTGCGGCCTGTGGGCTGTAGCACGCACGCTCTCCGTGCGATAGGGTGACTGCATGGCTACGGCGCGCTCCATCTTCGACATACTCGGCCCGGTGATGATCGGACCCTCATCGAGCCACACGGCGGGTGCGGTGAGGCTCGGCCTTCTTGCGCGCGCGATCCTGGGCGCACAGCCCGACGCAGCTGAGATCACGCTGCACGGTTCGTTCGCGTCTACCGGCCGTGGGCATGGCACCGATCTGGCGATCGTTGCCGGGCTTCTCGGGATGCGGCCCGACGATCACGAGATCGTACGGGCATTCGAGCATGCGGAGGAAGCTGGGATGGACGTGAGCATCACGACCGGCGACCTCGGAGACGCGCATGCGAATACCGCGCTGCTCGCCCTTCACACGGGGGAGACGACGGTCGAGATCCAGGGATCGTCGGTAGGTGGTGGAGAGGTGCTCGTGACGCGCATCGGACGGTTCGAAGCACACGCGGACGGTCGTATGCCGCTCCTCATCGTCGAGCACACCGACCTGCCCGGGGAGATCGCGTCCGTCACGCGAATCATCTCGGACACCGGGGCCAACGTCGCGCAGATGCGGGTCTCGCGCACCCGCCGAGGGGCCGAGGCGCTCATGCTGATCGAGACCGACACGCCGTTGCCCGACGAGGCGCTCGCCGAGATCGAAGCGCTTCCCGGGGTCATGCGGCTTCGTGCAGTTCCGGTCGTTTAGGGGAGGGCCGATGGCGCATACCACCTTTGCGGAACTCCTTGAAGCAGCAGCCGTTCATGGCTCGATCGCACGGGCTGCGCTTGCGCAGGAATCGGTGGAGTCCGGCGAGGACGCGGCTGCCGTTCGTACTCGTATGGCGGGCCACCTGACGGTGATGCGCGAGGCGGTGGCGCTCGGACTGACCGGTGCTGTGCGTTCACGCTCGGGACTCGTCGGAGGTGACGCCGCACGCATCGACGTCGCGAGCGCCGGGCCGCTTGCCGGTGTCGCCTCCCGTGCGATCGCGGCTGCCGTCGCTGTGGCCGAGGTGAACGCAGGCATGGGGCGCGTGGTGGCGGCGCCGACGGGTGGCGCTTCAGGCGTGCTGCCCGGCGTGGTGCTGACCATAGCAGCCGACCGCGGGCTGGATGACGATGCGGTGATCGATGCGCTGCTTGCGGCGGGCGCGATCGGCGCTGTCATCGCAGCGCGGACGAACCTCTCCGGCGCGGCCGCCGGCTGTCAGGCCGAGATCGGAGCTGCTGCGGCGATGGCGGCGGGAGCGGCTACCGAGATGCTGGGTGGCTCACCGGAGCAGGTCGGACATGCGGCATCGCTCGCGCTGCAGGGGCTGCTCGGGCTCGTGTGCGATCCGGTCGGCGGTCTGGTGGAGGTACCGTGCGTGGCGCGCAATGCCACCGGCGCTGCCGTGGCGCTCACCGGCATCGAGCTCGCGCTCGCTGGTGTGCGGTTCGCCATCCCGTTCGACCAGGTGGCCGAGGCACTCGCGAGTGTGGGCAGGGTACTGCCGGTCTCACTCAGGGAGACCGCAATGGGTGGTCTCGCCGCAACGTCGGCCGCGCGTGAACTCATCGGCGGGGAGTCCGATCCTACAACCGGTTTCAGCGGGAGATGATCCGGTAGCGCACTTGGTGTACGCCATTGAATCCCAGTGCGCGCACCACACCCGGCCCGAGGTCCCACTCGCGGCCAGCGATGTACGGGCCGCGGTCCTCGACGCTCGCCACCGCGCGTTTCCCGTTGTACTCGAACTCCACAAGCGTGCCGAACGGCAACGTCTTGTGGGCAACCATCATCGTGTAGGGTCCGATGGGTTCACCACTCGCACCGCGCCCGGTGAAGGTGCTGCTGTAGTGTGACGCTACAGCCGTTCGCCACTCACCTGTGCCGGTCGCGCTCTGCGTGGGCGCCGTCGTGCTGGCGGCCCGCGCGCTGCGCGCTTCGGCCGCTCGCTTGGCCGCGGCAGCCGCAGCCGCCGCTTGTCGACGCTCGTACTCCTTGAGGGCGGCTTCGCTCGTGGCGAACTCCGCCCGCGCCCGCGCGACTTCGGCCTCGAGGTCCTCGAGAGCGCGTACCTGCTCGGCCTGGCTCGTGAGCAGCGACTGCGCTCGCGCCTCCGCCTCGAAACGCGCGGTCTTGAGCGCGGCGATCGTCCGCGCGTCCTGCTCGACGATGCGGGCGAGAAGATCCAGGCGCTCGCTGAGCTCCGGGATACTGGCAGATGTCAGCAGCAGTGTCAGGAAGCCCTCATCGCCATGCCGATACAGAGCGGAGACGCGCATGGCGAGGTAGCTCTCGCACCGCTGCTGCTCGGCGACGGCGGCATCGAGCACGGCGGTCGACTCAGCGATGCTGGCATCGATCTCGGCCGAGCGCTGCTGGGCCGCCTCGTACGCAGCGACCGCACGTTCAAGCGCGGCGCGATCGATCGCCACCTGATCGGCGAGCGGTTCGGCGAATGCGCGCTGTGTTCCGGCGCCCGGCAGGGCGAGCACCGCGATGAGCACGCTGACGATGAGCACACGGTAACGCATGCCGGTGAGTGTAGCACCGCCAGATGACACGCGCCTGCGGCAGGGGCCATCGCGCGATGCCCGGTCGGGCGTGTCCTACTCGGCGCCGTACTCAGTGTTGAGGTAGTCGAGGACGGTCGCACGCTCTTCGTCGGTGAGGGTGAGCCCTTTGGCCTCCATGCGGGTGATGTTGCCCTCCCAGTCGGCTCGCGTGTCCGCAGACGCGCTGGTGACCCAGTCAACCGAGTGGCACGTGCTGCACTTGGATCTGACCAGTGAGGCGCCGTCGTCGCCGGTGCAGCCGACGATGGTGAGGACGATGATGAGTGCGCTGGGGAGGACCAGAGTCCGTCTCATGATGCCCCTCCATCAAGCGGCAGTTGGCATGAGACCATCTTAC
>CAZOSR010000052.1:0-10566 GCA_964582445.1 uncultured Coriobacteriaceae bacterium
ACCATCGGCATCTGGTCCACCAGCTGGATGCGCTTCAGCAGGTCGGCGCCCTCGGTGGTGTGGCTCTTCACGATCTGCCACTCATCCGAGGTCAGTGGGCCTTCCTTGTTGAGGATGTCCTCGGGTATGCGTACCTTACCGAGGTCGTACAGGAGCGCTGAAAGGCCGAGTGAGCGCAGCGTGTCTTTGTCGAGGCCGATCGATGCGCCCAGTGCGAGCGAGAGAATGCAAACGTTGAGCGAATGGTTGAGGGTGTAGTCGTCGTGCGTCTTGATCGCGGCGAGTCCCAGGATCGCCGCCGGGTCCTTGAAGAGCGTGTCGAGGAGTGCGCTCACCATCTGCTGCAGCGCATCGACTTCGAAGACCTTGCCGAGCTTGGCCTGCGTCTCCACATCGCTCATGAGCGAGACGCCCTGGTCGTAGATCTCGCGGCCCCGGGCCTTGTTCTCTCGTTCCTCGGCAGCACGGACCTCGTCGTCGAGATCGCTCGTTTCAGCGAGCGCCACGCTCGTCACGCCCGCGCGGGTAAGGAAGGCGTACGCGTCCTCGATGGACGTGATCGACGTGTCGTTGAGCAGAGCGGCGAGTGCTCCAGCATCGGCCTGGGTGAATCCGATCGAGAGGGTCACCGCCGACACACCACGTGCGAGCAGGTCCTCGATCAGCTTGCGGTACGTCACGCTCTCCTCTGGCAACACCTGGTTCTCGATGAACAGGGTCGCCTTGTAGACGTTGAGCGTCACGTCCTCGAAGCCGAGGTCAACAAGTGCTGATACGGCCTGGGCCAGCTCGGCGGTGGACTGCTCCACAGCCGGGTGTGTGGCCGGGTACAGCGAGTCGTTGTTCTGCGCCACCGCTAGTGCCCGGGCGAGCGAGCGAGCCGCACCGAGCCGCTTCTCGGTGGAGAATGGCGCGCGCGCTGCGGGTCCGGCCAGCGATGCGAGTTCCTCGGGCGTCTCGAGCCTGTCGTCGTTCAGGGGATTATCGGTCACTCGGCGTCCCTCCTCGTGTTGGAGCGGTTTCGGCCTTCGATGGAGTCGATGGTCCTCCCCGCCAGGTATCGGAGCTCACGGTTCTTCTTGCCGATCACGAGCCGCCGCGACGCAAGCCGTCTGAGAACCGGCAGTGCGCTCTCATGACCGATCGCATCGAGACTCTTGAGTACTTCTTTCTTGAGCTCGTAGTTCCTCTCATTCACTTCGGCAACTGAGATCACCTTCAGTAGTGCCGGAACGGCGGTTTCCAGTCTCGCGGCACCGATCTCGCGGGCAGCGATACGCCGTGTCTCAGGGTCCCAGTGCGTGAGGCACTTCTCCAACAACTGCAGGCTTTCGTTGCCAGGAGTCCGCGCCGCGGCTGTCACGGCCGCCTCGCGGACACGCGCGTCGAGATGCTCCAATCCGAGTGCGATCGTGGGTACGAGGCGTCGCGACCCCATGGCCTCCAGCATTCTCACGACCGCGAGTGCCGTTGTGGACTCTCCGGTGCGCAGCACGCGCCCCGCTGCAGGGGCCACCGATTCCGAGAGTGAACCGATCGTGGGGATGAGCGTGCTGCGGATCGTGTGGTCACCCTGGACGTACGCCTCGATGAGCGCTTCGGCACCGGCGCTTCCGGCCGCCTGGAGCAGCGAGCGCGCCGCTGTGGACTGCGGGTCGAGCAGGAGTTGCCGCACGCACTCGCGGGCGAGTCCGGGCTCCGAGAAGGCGCCTCGAGCCGCGTGCGCGGCTACCGTGAGTGCGGGGTCTTCCAGCGCTTCCGCCAGGAATGCCGCGGCGTCCGCGACCTCACGGAGCGCCCCCGCCTGTGCGGCGCCCGGTATCGCGTCGCCAAGTGCCCGCACGGAGTCCTCGTTTCCGCGCAGCTGTGCTATCCGGAGCGCTGTTGAGAGGCCTCGCGCGGCAGAGTCGCGAGCCGTCGTGCCAGCCACGAGTCTGTCGAGTTCGAGCACATCATCTTCGTCGGTGCCCGCCACCTCGGCCACGATACCGGACACGTCGGCCTCGGCTGGTATGCCGCGTGACTCGTCCGAAACGGGGGCCGGGCGCATGAGCGCGGCCACCTCAGCGGAGACCTCGGGCGGCAGCTCGAGCGCTCCTGCCAGGTCGTCGGCATCATCGCCACGCATCTGCGCGGTCATGCGAAGCAGCCGGGCGAGTGCGGCTGGAGGCATATGCGCCACCACGTCGAGCATGCCCTCCATCGCCCCTCCGGCGGGTGCGTGCGTGAGTGCCGCGTCCATGAGCGAGAGCCTGGTCTGCTCATCAAGGAAGCGGAGAGCCTCCGCACACCGGCTCATCGCCAGGTCACGGGCGGCGGGCTCAAGCCGGGTGATTGCCTCGGCCACGGCGTCGGTGGCTTCGGCTCCGCTTGCCGCCTGGGCAGCCCATGCGCCGGCGGCTGCTGCCAACTCAGGAGCGATTTCCTCGAGCGGTGAGGTCGTGAGGTCGAGACCGAGCAGTCCTGACTCGGTCGATGCCCTCAGCGTGACTTCCACGACCGCGATGTTGGCCACACCGGCCTCTACCAGTGCCTTGCGGAACCCGCCGGACCCGCGGAGTGCTGCCGAATCGCCGTTCAGTATCTCGAGGAAGCGCACGGTCTCCTCATCGGTGGTCCCCGGGGCCACGATGAGTTGGCCGACCTGGAGCGCATGCAGCAGCTCGGCGAGAACGGCGATCTGCGGGACTCCCTCACCGACCGCGCTGTCGGCAACGATGAATCGATTGCGATCCACGCGGTACTGCAGGGGCCCGGTGGATCGGGTGACGTCGTGAGCGAACGATGTGAAGCGGGTGATCGCTTCGGCGCGCATCGGGCTGGCCGAGGGGTAGAGGCGTACGCTATGCATCGCCACGGCAAGCGAACGGAGCAGCTCTTCTGCACGCGCGATCGGAGCGCCGGCCGGATGGTCCACTGCTCCTCCTCTCGCGCGTACCTGCTGTGTGGGTATATCGTCAACAGCTAGAGTGTGCGACCCGGCATGCCCCTACGTCTACAAGGTCACCCGTATATGGTATTCCCTAATAGGCCTCGCTGAGGGAGATTCGTGCCACTTCGTAGCGATGCGTACTACCGACAGCTTGTCGAGGACGAGCTTCGGGCCGCGGGCATCACAGAGCCCCCGGTCTCGATGGAGGCCGTCGCGGCTCATCTCGGCGTGCCGGTGCGCGCGTTACCGCTTCCGCTGTGGTTCACCGCCGCTCTCATCTACGAGGATGGTCTGCCTGCCATATTACTGAACGCATCGCGACCGATGCTTGTGCGGCAGGCCGGCCTGGGACACGTGCTCGGGCATATCCTTGTGGTGCTGGCCGATCCTCAGGCGACCTACCCCCGTGACCGGGAGGACAAGCATCGCGTGGCCGACATGATGGCCGATGAGTTCATGACACCCGGCTATCTCGTTCGCGACCAGGCCCAGAAGTGGTTCAACGACTACCGCTACCTCGCAGGACTGTTCGGCGTTCCGGAGTCCAGGATGTTCGAGGCGATGCGCGATCTCGGGTTGATCAAGAGTCGGGGAGTGGTCTGGGACTACTGACGGACGTGTCGTCCACGGCTGGTATCATCCAAGTACGGCGCGAATCGGTGCGACACGCGGGAGGTAGATGCGCATGCGGACGTCCTACGCAATCGGCGTCGATGTCGGCGGCACGAGGATCGCTGTCGGCCTGGTCGATCGCAAGGGGAGGATGCTCAAGGAGGTCCGCACGCTGACTCCCAGGGATGCGGGCCCGTTCGCCATCGTCGACGCGATCATCGATCTGGTGGGTGACGTCGCCTCCAGCGTCCATCCCGCCGAGATCGCGGGTATCGGCGTCGGCCTGCCCGCCCAGATCGACTTCCTCAAGCAGTCGGTGGAGTTCTGCACCAACCTGCCGCTGGCGGGCGTGGACATGCGCTCCCTCATCATGTCCCGGGTGCGTCACTCGGTCACCATCGACAACGACAGCAACTGCGCCGGGATCGGTGAGAGCCGATTCGGTGCTGGTAAGAGCGTGCGTGATTTCGTGATGATCACGCTGGGTACCGGTGTCGGTGGCGCTCTGTTCCTCGATGGCGAATGCTATCGCGGTTCACGCGGGCTTGCCGCTGAGATCGGACACATGGTGGTACAGCTCGACGGGCCGCCCTGCCCGTGCGGTGGCGCAGGGCACCTGGAATCGTTCCTCGGCCGCCCCGCGCTGGCGGCGCGCGGCCGTGAGGTGGCGGCACAGTTCAAGGCGTTCGGTCTGCGTGAAGAGGCAGGCGGAGATGCCGAGCAGGTGACTGCCGAGCACGTCATCACGGCCGCTCTCAAGGGCGATGAGGATGCCCGTGCGATTCTTCTCGATGCAGGGGAGGTCTTCGGCAGGGCGTTGGTGGGCGTGGTCAACCTGCTCAACCCCAGGCTCATCATCGTGGGTGGTGGCATCGGTGAGTCGTGCGGCTTCCTCGTGGAGCGCGCTGCCGAGGTCATTGACCGCGAGGCGCTCGCGGGCCGCCGGGATGTCCGTCTGGTGCAGGCCGAGCTGGGTAACGACGCTGGCGTGCTCGGTGCGGCCGCGCTCGCATTCGATGAACACGACTCGCGAGAGGGGATCCATCGATGACAGCGGCGGGTGCGGATACGGCGAAGGTATACTTCGCACCGATGCGCTCGCCGATGAAGCGCAGCATGGTCACCCGGGTGGGGAACCTGCTATCTCGCGCCGGTCTGGGCAACGCCGTTTCCGGGGGAGATCTGGTTGCGGTGAAGCTCCACTTCGGCGAACAGGGCAACACCGGGTTCGTCAGTCCGGTCTACCTCCGCGAGGTGGTCAAGCGTGTTCGCGATGCCGGTGGCAAGCCATTCCTCACCGATGCCAACACGCTCTACCGTGGCGAACGCGCAAACGCCGTGGAGCACCTCGCCTGTGCGATCCACAACGGCTTCTCGTTCGCAACGGTAGACGCACCCCTCATCATCGCCGACGGCCTGGATGGGCGCGATGCGGTGGAGGTGCCCGTTGCGGGCAAGCATTTCGATTCCGTGCGCATCGGTTCGGCCGCGATGCATGCCGATGCCATGGTGGTCGTCACCCACGTGAAGGGCCATGAGGCGACCGGTTTCGGCGGCGCATTCAAGAACGTGGGGATGGGTCTGGGGTGTCGCAGCGCGAAGCAGCGCATGCACGCCGACTTCCGACCCGAGGTCACGCCCGAGACCTGCACCGCATGCGGCCGATGCGCCAAGTGGTGCCCCGTGAACGCGATAGAGATCAACAAGGACCGCTACGCCGTGGTGGACTACGACGTGTGCTACGGGTGTGGCGAGTGCGTGGCTGCATGTCCGTACGGCGCCATCGCGACACAGTGGAAGACCGACGCTACCAGCATCCAGGAGAAGATCGTCGAGCATGTGGCAGGCGCGCTCGACGGCAAGGACGGCAAGGTCGTCTACCTCTCCTTCGTTACAACGGTGACGCCCGACTGCGACTGCTTCTCGTTCTCGGACGCACCGGTAGTCCCCGACATCGGTGTTCTGGCCTCCACCGACATCGTGGCGATCGAGCAGGCGGCGTTCGACCTTGTCACACAGGCACCGGGACTTGCGGGTTCCCGCGGAGAAGGACTCACAGCAGGAGCCGACAAGTTCCTGGCCATTACCGGCGTGGATGGTACGCATGCGATAACGTATGCGGAGGAGATGGGTCTAGGCACGTCCCGGTACGAGCTCATCCGGGTTGACTAGCGGCGCCGCGCACACGACAGGAGCATGACGTGGACTACATCGACCTTCTCAAGCGCGCGTGGAACATCACCTGGCGCTACAAGGCACTGTGGGTGCTCGGCCTCTTTGCCGGGGCGATGAGCGGGAGCTCCGGCGGTTCCTCCGGCAGCGGCTACTCCGAGAGCGGCCAGGAGTTCTCTGGCAGCCTCGATCAGGCGGCGTCGTGGGCAGCGGATAACGCCATCTTGATCGCAGCGGTCGTCGCGGTGCTGTTCATCATCTCCGTTGGTATGTGGATCCTGTCCATCGCCGCCCAGGGCGGCATCGCGCACGGAACCAATGTGGCGGCCGAAGGCAGGGAGCCCGCACTCCGCGATTCCTGGTCCGCCGGCTTTGCCAAGTGGGGCCGCACGTTCATGGTGCAGTTCGTGCTCGGGCTGCCCGTAGTGCTTGTTGCGCTTGTCATCGCCGGTCTGGTGGTCTCGGCCATCCTCGCAGGTGGTGACTCCGCTGCAGGCATTGGCGCGATATGCCTGTTCTTCCCGGTGCTGCTGGCGGTGATCATCGCCGCCTCGGTGATCATCGGCATACTGCTGCCGGTGGCCGTTCGCTATGGAGTGTTGCTCGACGTCACCTACGGTCAGGCCATCAAGCGGGCGTGGGAGGATCTCTGGGGCAAGAAGGGCCTGTTCACCTTCTGGCTCGTCATGCTGCTGCCGGGTATCGCCTACGGGTTCGCCGTCTTCGTGGTCGCAATGCTGGCGCTCATCCCAGCGGGCGTTGCGATCTTCGCCGCGCAGTACTACGTCGCGGTGGCGCTCGGCATGCTCATGGTGCTGCTGCTCATGCTGCCCAATGCCATCTATGCCACGTTCGTGCACGCGGCCTGGACGCTCATGTTCCGTCATCTCACCGGCATGGAGCAGCCAGCCGGCGCCGTGGCTTCGACACTTGCCGGCGAGCCGGCTCCCGCGCCGTACGCGCCGCCGGTCCAGTCCTACACCGACGAGGCTCCCGTGCCGGACGCGGGGGATGCGCCGACGCCCTACGCACCTCCGCCCGTGCCGCCCGGTTCCGATGGGTAGCATCCCTGGCGTCCTGGTCGTTTGCGCCACACCCATCGGCAATCTGGGTGATGTGACCCTGCGGGTGCTCGATGCGCTCAGGACCGTTGACGTCATTGCCGCCGAGGACACACGGGTCACCCGCAAGCTCCTCGCGCGATACGAGATCCACACGCCGCTCGAGCCGTACCACGAGCACAACCGGGCGGTGAAGACCCCCGAGCTGGTCGACCGCATCGAGCGTGGCGCACGGGTTGCGCTGGTTTCCGACGCGGGGACTCCCGGAGTGTCCGATCCGGGCGAACAACTGGTTGACGCGTGTCTCAACGCGGGTGTGCGGGTAGACGTCCTGCCCGGTGCCTCGGCGATCCTCACGGCACTCGTTGCCAGCGGTCTGCCTACCCACGCGTTCTACTTCGGCGGGTTTCTGCCGCGTAAGGCGGGTGAGCGCATGCGGGCGCTACAGGCGCTCGGCACACTCGATGCCACGCTGGTCTTCTATGAGTCCCCCGGGCGCACCGCATCCACACTCGCGTCGCTTGCGGAGGCGTTTCCTGGCCGACAGGCGGCACTTGCGCGAGAGCTTACCAAGCTGCATGAGGAGGTTGCGCGTGCCGAGGTGGGCGAGCTCGCCGAGCGGTTCGCGGGGCGCGAACTCAAGGGCGAGGTCGTGCTGCTCATCGGGCCGCCGCTCCCACAGCAACAACTCTCGCTCGACGAGAACGCGGTCCGCGAGAGCCTCGATGCGCTTGCGGCCGCCGGCGTCTCGCGCAAGGACGCGGTGCGCCAGGTGTCCGTCCAGCTCGGGATTCCCCGCAACACGGTATACCGGGTGTCGCTCGGGGAGTGAGCGCGGTCAGACGCTCTTGATGGCTTCGATGCACTCGGTACAGACCGGACGCTCCCGGACCGTCCGCACGTCGGTCTCGGAACCACAGATCGCGCATGCGGCGCTGTACTTCTGCAGCACGATACGACCGTTCTCAAGGGAGATCGAGAGAGCATCGTGTTCGTGGATGCCAAGCGTGCGACGGAGTTCCATCGGGATGACGATCCGTCCCAGATCGTCCACCCTGCGTACGATCCCGGTGTCGCTCATGGCCTGACTCCTTACCTAGGCGGCGGGTGCCGCGCAGTGCGGTATCATGTGGGGCTGTCCGGGGCTTCCGGAGTCGCTTCCATAAATACCCATATCGAAGACGAGGTAACCGCTGGTGAGCAAGCCTCCGTTCTACATCACCACCCCGATCTACTACGTGAATGCCGAGCCGCACCTCGGAACCGCGTATACGACCATCGCGGCCGATGCGCTTGCGCGGTATCGCCGGATGACCGGTCACGACGTGCGTTTCCTCACCGGTCTCGACGAGCACGGTCAGAAGATCGCACAGGCTGCTGAGGAGCATGGCGTCTCGCCGCAGGAGTGGGTGGACGCCATCGCGCCCAGGTTCACCGAGGCATGGGCGATGCTCGGAATCACCTACGATGACTTCGTGCGCACCACGGAGGAGCGGCACAAGCGTGGTGTGCAGGCCTTCTGGCAGAAGCTCCACGACGACGGCTACCTGTATCAGGGTCACTACGAGGGCTGGTACTGCGTGCCGGATGAGACGTACTGGACCGAGGACCAGTTGGAGGAGCAGGGCATCTGTCCTCAGTGCGGTCGCGAGGTCAAGTTCATCCGCGAGGACAACTGGTTCTTCAAGCTCTCCGAGTTCCAGCAACCGCTGCTCGACTTCTACACCGCCAACCCGGAGTCCGTGCAGCCGGAGACCCGGCGCAACGAGGTTGTCTCCTTCGTCCAGGGCGGCCTCAAGGATCTCTCCATCTCGCGCACCACGTTCTCATGGGGCGTGCCGATCCCCTTTGCCGAGGGTCACGTCACGTACGTCTGGATCGACGCACTCCTCAACTACATCACTGCACTCGGTTATGGAAGCGACGATCCGATCGATGTCGAGCGTTTCGAGCGGTACTGGCCTGCCGACTACCACTTCGTGGGCAAGGACATCATCCGTTTTCACTGCGTGATCTGGCCAGCGATGCTCATGGCCGCCGGGATCGAGCCGCCCAAGAGCGTCTTCGCGCACGGCTTCCTGCTCACCAAGGGCGAGAAGATGTCCAAGTCCAAGGGCAACGCCCAGACGCCGGCCTCGCTGGTGGAGCGGTTTGGAGTGGACGCCTACCGCTACTACTTCCTCCGAGACGTCTCCTTCGGGCACGACGGCTCGATCTCGATGGAGGGCATGGTCCAGCGATACAACGGCGACCTCGCGAACGACTGGGGCAACCTCTGCTCGCGCCTGTTCAACATGACCGAGAAGTACTTTGACGGTCTTGCGCCGGCCGCACCGGACCTCGCACACGAGACGGATGAGGACGCCACGATGCGCGCGATCGCCGGTAAGCTCCCCGAGACGTACGAGGACCACATGCTGCGCCTCGACTACTCGGCGGCGCTCGAGAGCGCCTGGGAGCTCATCAAGTTCGCCAACCGCTACATCGAGAACAGTGCACCCTGGACGCTTGCCAAGGAGGGTGACACTGAGCGCCTCGCGGCAGTGCTCTACAACGCCCTCGAGGCCGTGCGGATCGCCGCCCTGTTCACCGCGCCGGTGATGCCCGGTACCTCGGCTGAGGTGTGGCGCCGTCTGGGGCTTGGCGACATCGCCGCGGTGACCGACGTCTCTGCCGCCGCCGAGTGGGGCGGCCTTCCAGAGGGTTCGCGCGTGGCCAAAGGCGAGCCGCTCTTCCCGCGCATCTACGACGAGGAGTAGCAGCTACAGCGGGAGCGCTGCACGAGAGGAGCACGCCGTGGTCGAATCGCTGCCCGCACTCCCTGATCTGGGCGCGTTCTCGGTAGACGCTCATGCACACCTGGTGATGCTGGACGATCCCGTCGCCGCGCTCGTGCGGGCATCGCGTGCGGGCATCGCGCTCGTCGCCACCGTCGTCGACCTCACCGAGGATCCCGAGGCAACGCTCGACAGCCTCGGGGACTGGGTCGAGCGCGCCGAGGCGCATCTTGAGACCGAGGGGCTCACCGTGCCGGAAGTGAGCATCATCGCGGGCTGGCATCCGCACAATGCGAGCGGTGGCGATGAAGCGCTTCTCGGGCGTCTCCGCGATCTGGCGGCCGACCCCCGAGTCGGTGGCCTGGGCGAACTCGGCCTCGACTTCCACTACGATCACTCACCGCGTGACGATCAGCGTGCGTGGTTCCGGCGCCATCTCCAGCTTGCCGACGAGGTGGGTCTGCCGGTGGAGATCCACCTGCGGGAGGCGCATGACGAGGGCATCTCGATCCTGCGTGAGGCGGGCGTCCCACGCGCTGGTTGCATCATCCACTGCTTCACGGAGGGACCCGAGCTTGCCGAACGCTTCCTTGAACTCGGTTGCCACATCTCCTTTGCCGGGCCGGTGACGTTCAAGAGGGCCGATGCACTGCGGGAAGCCGCACGCATCGTGCCACTTGATCGCCTGCTCGTGGAAACAGACTGCCCGTTCCTGGCACCGCACCCGTACCGCGGGCGGCCGAATGAGCCCGCGTTCTCGACTCTCAACGCCGCTACGATCGCGGGGGTCAAGGGCATCACGCCTGCCGAGGTGGCCACGTCGGCGCTCGCCAATGCGCGTCGACTGTTCGGGAGGGAGCACGTTCGATGAGCGCGAGCCCCGCGACCGACACGACACGCCTGCCACTCGTCCTCGGCATCGCCGGCAGCCCTCGACGTTCGGGCAACAGCGACGCACTGCTCGCCGCGGCGCTCGAAGGTGCGGCCGAGGCCGGAGCGCGCACGCACACGC
>CAZOSR010000053.1:0-2017 GCA_964582445.1 uncultured Coriobacteriaceae bacterium
GGCCGTCCTGCAGCGAACCGAGCACGGTCATCGCACCCACGCAGAAGAGCAGGCTCGCCGTGACGAACCCTTCGACGAGCGTATGCCCCTTCTCGCCCGGCTGGTCCGCGCGTCCCGGTGAGAGCATCGGTGCACGATACGCCTTGTCCTGCAGCCACTGGCCGAACCGCTCCAGGTAGTGCTCTATCCGCATCGCCTCGCCGATGAGCGATCCCATCACGAGCGCACCCACCAGCACGAGGGCGGCATAGTCACCCAACGTGGTCTTGCCCAGATCGCCCATGCCACCGAGCGCCATCATCGCGCCGATCACGATGACGGCAAGTCCGATGGCCGAGAATGCGATCGAGCGGAACCGCTCGCCGATGAGCTTGCCGAACAGCAGGCCGATGGCGGTGCCTACGAGCACCGCCAGTATGTTCACTAAAACGCCGATGCCCGGCATATCACTCCTCGTCAGTGATCCAGAGGTCCTTCAACTCGCGCGTGATCTCGTGCGCGCCGGGCGGCAGGCCCACCGAAGCAGCCCGGTACCGGCGACCCGTGATCTTGCGCACGGAGGCCTGCTCGAAACAGGCAGATGATGACAGTACCATGGCGCCACGCGCGCGTGCCCGATCTGCGAGGCCCTGATCGTCGCTCACCACAGTGGTGTCACCGGATGTGACAAGCCGGACGATAAGGTCGTCGGCGGTATCGGGCCGATGGGCGTACCGCACGCTCACGCTCCCCGTGCCCCCGGAGGCCTGCCCTCCCGCCACGCCGTCGAAGACGACCGTGATAGTGCCGCGCCCGAGAAGGTCCGCCCCGCGCGCTGCCAGGCGGGCAACCAGCATCTCGCGCTGCTCGTGTAGCGCACGCTCGCGTGTGGCCGGATCCGATCGGGTCACGTTATAGCCGTCGATGAGGAATCGCATGCGGCAATGCTACACCAGCCGCCCGACCGACACGCACCACAGTGGTGTGATGCGATCGCACCTGCTGGTGGTATCTATCAGGAAGACGTCCACTTCATCAGGGAGGCGCCATGAGTGACCCGATCGTCCTTGAGGCCGGCATGCCTGCACCCGAGATCGACGCGGTTGCCACCGGCAACGGCCCGTTCAGGCTCTCCGAGCACCGTGGCACGTGGGTGGTCGTGTACTTCTATCCTCGCGCGAACACCCCCGGTTGAACCCATGAAGCCAAGGACTTCCAGGCTCACCGGGCCGAGCTTGAGTCCTTGAACGCCCTGGTCGTGGGCGTTTCGGCCGACAAACCCGAGGTGCAACAGCGATTCATCGACAAGTTCGAATTGACCTTCCCAATGATCTCCGATACGGACAAGTCCATCATCGATGCCTATGGCGCCCGGGAGGTCCTGGGCGTCTCGGCCAAGAGACGGACGTTCCTCATCGACCCCGAGGGCATGGTCGCCCGTGCGTGGCACAAGGTGAAGGTCGAGGGACACGCCGATGACGTGGTAGGCGTGATCAGGGAACTCGCGGGGTGATGACAGTCGCTAGGCGATGTCCTCGCCGCATGCGCGTGCTATGCCCGCGGCGAATCTCGCCACATCCTCGGCTGTAGTGTCCCAGCTGGTCACCCACCGGACCTCATCGCGTCGCTCATCCCAGACGTAGAAGTCGAACGCCTCGGCGAGCGGGGCGATCACATCATGCGGGAGCACCGCGAACACCTCATTGGCCTCGACGGGTTGTGTGATGCGGACGCCCTCGATACCGGCAACACGCTCCGCAAGCAGCCGCGCCATCGAGTTGGCGTTCTCCGCGTTACGACGCCACAGACCGTCCTCAAGCAGCGCCACATACTGCGCCGAGACGTACCGCATCTTCGAGGCCAGCTGCGCGCTCTGCTTGCGGACGTACTTGAAGTCCGCGGCAAGTGCAGGATCGAGGAACACCACCGACTCCGCGAGCACGGCGCCGTTCTTCGTCGCACCGAACGAAACCACGTCCGCCCCCGCCGCCGCCTCACCAAGCGTACAGCCGAGCGCCGCCGCGGCGTTGCTGAGCCT
>CAZOSR010000053.1:2027-10482 GCA_964582445.1 uncultured Coriobacteriaceae bacterium
CACCGTCCACGTGCACCCTCAGGCCATGCTCGCGGGCGCACGCTGCGATTGCCGCGATCTCTCCGGGGTTGTACACCGTGCCGTACTCGGTCGACTGCGTCACAGACACGACAGACGGTTGGCTCGCGTGCTCGAAACCCACGTGCTTGATCGCGCCGCTGATGAGTGCGGGAGTAAGCTTCCCGTCAGGCGTTGCGACCGGGAGCAGCTTCCCGCCGGTGAAGCGCTCCGGCGCCCCGCACTCGTCCGCATTGATGTGCGCGGTCTCCGGGCAGATCACGGCGTTGTACGGGCGCATGACCGACTGCAGTGCAGTGCAGTTCGCGCCGGTCCCATTGAACACGAAGAAGACCTCAGCGTCGGGAGTGAACTCACGCCTGATGAGCTCGCGCGCACGCTCCGTCCATTCGTCGGCGCCGTATGCATGCGAATGCCCCGTGTTGGCCTGTGCCATGGCATCGAGAATCGCTGGGTGCGCCCCCGAAGCGTTGTCACTCGCGAACCCACGGATGGAGGCCGTCATGCGGGCCGCTCCTCGCGTCGCCTCGCTATGCGGATGATCACGTAGGCTCCTATGAGTCCTGCGACTCCGATCACGAGTTTCCAGTACTGCACCTGGTGCTCGCGCGGCACGCCGGGTGTGATCACCTCAACGGTTGCCGCGTGGACGTCAAGGTCACCGCCGTGAATGTCACACGCATTATTGAGTACTCCGGTGACACGCACGATGTCGCCAGTGCGCGACCAGGCCCCGAACGAGCCGATGGCCTCCGCCATGTCCTCGGGCATCCACACGCCCACGGCGACTCCGCCGGACGAGACATTCAGCCACACGTGGCCTTCTCCACCCGCAAGCGCTTCGCTCACGACCTCGCCCTCGAAGGTGACCGTAGCACCCTCGAGGCCGTTGTCTGCCGCAACAAGGTCGGCACCGGTCAGGCCCTCGGAAGTGGCAGCATCGGCCTGCGTGGGAAGAACGCAGAGCAGCGAGAGAGCGACTGCGATGCATGCGAGCGGCCTCATGAGCGCGCCCGCCTGTCAACCAGGGATGCGATGGCGCTCGCGACGATCGCGAAAAGCGCAAGGAACTCGAGGCGGCCCGCCCACATCTGGAGCATGTACGTGAGCTTGAGACCCACCGGCATGGCCGGATTGGTGATGCCGGTCGACAGGCCGACATTCGCAGCTGCGGAAATGGACTCGAAGAGCGCCTCTGCCGGGGGATAGCCATACATCATGCCGACGATGCCGCCCGTGATGTACGTGACGACGTACAGAACGAGGACGAGCAAGACATTCGAGAACAACTCCGCGTTGAGCGTCACATCTGAGAAGTGATGATACGTCTGGGTGACCACTGCACTCTGCGGAGCGATGCTGGAGCGGATGCGCCACAACAAGCCCTTAGCGGCCACCCCGATGCGCAGCGTCTTGATGCCACCTGCTGTGGAGGACGCCATCCCACCGAACGCCATCGCCATGATGATCACTACGAACCCGAGTCCGCTGAAGCCATCGGTCCACTGTGATGCGTAGAGGCTCTGCTGTCCGGTGCCGCTCGTCGCCGACAGTAGATGGTAGATGCCTTTGCGCACGATCTCGCCCGACCCCGAGTACAGCGTGGTCCCCGCAAGGCCGAGGCCCATCAACGCGCTCAGGATCAAGGTGTTCAGCGTGATCGTGCGGGCCTCGATGTTCTTGACGAGCTCAACCCGCTCCCCCCGCCAGATGTGGGCGTGAAGGTTGAAGTTCATCGTCCCCGCGATCATGAGGATGACGGTGATCGCCTCATACCACGCGCTGTGGTAGTAGAGCGAGTTCTGGGATTGCGGCCCGAAGCCACCGGTATCCCAGCACGCTGCGGTGTTGCAGAACGCGTGCAGGAGCCCCCGGCCAAAGCCCATGCCAAGTGAGAGATTGAGCACCGTGAGCGAGACGATGCCGAGTCCAACGTAAACAGCGGTGACGAGCCAGATGAAGCGAGCGGTATGGATGACGTTCGGCATGATGCGCTCGTCGCGACCTTCGGCAAGGTAGAGTGACATCGCGCCGCCGCCCCGCATGCCCACCGCAACCGACAGCGCAGCTACAACGATGCCCTGGCCGCCGATCAGGTGCGTCAGATGACGCCAGACGTTGTGTGCGTTAGCGATGTGGTCAAGATCCTGGACGAGCACGAGACCGCTCGTTGTGAGACCCGACATCGCCTCGAACACGGCGTCCAGATAGCTGCCGAAGTTGCCCGAGAAGGCAAGCGGGACCGCTGCCGCAAACGACGCGGCAAGCCATGCGAGCGCTGTCACCAGAAGCGCATCACGGCGGTTGATGGGTGCGCCTCGGGGGGCCATCTGTACAAGCAGCGCTCCGGCAAAGGCGGTCACCCCTGCACCAAGAACGTAGTCGAGCGCCGGGTCCCACTCCTGTGAGACCAGCGCGACCACAAGCGGGACGGCCATCGCAGCGGCCAATGCGAGCACGAGCATTCCCGTGTAGTGGAGGATGGCCCTGACGTTATGCCTCTCGGGCGTCACCCACATGAGCTGATCAGGCCATTCCAGCAACGAGGAGCGCGATGAGTGACGATACAGCCACCAGCAATAGGAAGGCGGCGATCTCGACCAGCAGACCCATCGGCCACTGCCGGAAGGCGCCGCCCGAACGCATCTTCACCTCGTGTCGCCTCCTCATCGCACACCACCGGCACCTTGCTGATGCTCTTGCATTGTGCCATATGCGCGACCGCAGGTGACCACGAGGCGCCACTTCGGCGCTCGTGATAGGCTGTACTCTCCCGGACCGGAAGGAGCGTGCGTGGGACTCCTCTCGAAGAAGACGCCTGTCGCCACCGTGGAGGTCGCGTTCCTCGACGGCGAGAACGCCCGGATCACCACATGGTTCGCCGAGGCCGACAGAGAAGCGCAGGCATATCACACCGTCCTGTTCTTCCTCATGTACTACGCGCGCATCCTCTTCTTCTTGAGCTTCCGGGACACGGCCGAGGAGCTCATCGCCTGGATGGACGACGCGGTGCGTTTGATGGCCGAGAACCCCGACGAGGTTCCGAAGGAACTCGCGCACGGCTGGCGCATCTCCGTTGAAAGCACCGATGCACCGCGTACCGTGTGGTCGGGGGCGCTCTACACACTCAAGTCATACGAGTACCGCTGCAGCGATGAGAAGCCCGCAGATCCCGAAGACTCTGATGCACAGCGTTCGGTGCTGCTGTTCCTGCAGCATCTCGCCGAGACACGGCCTGCGCTTGAGCGCGCGTATCTGGCACTCGGAATCACCGGCATGCACGAGTACTACCGGGACATCCAGCACTGGAACACCACCAAGGCGCTTCATCCAGCCCCGGCTTACGGGATCGACCACGCACGCTCGGTACTTGAGCGCCGCGCGTAGCGCCTATCGCACCTCAAGGCTTGAGATGCGATACCCCGCCTCGGTGGGAACCACGAAGTACCACAGGCTATCCGTCGTTCCGTACCATGTCTCGTTGGTCTGGACCCATGCGGTCCCGTCGGATTGCTCCTCGATGGAGACTATCTCGAATGCCGTGAACTGCCCGTTGGAGTACGAAGCGCTCGCTGCGTCGAGGCTGAATGGTTCGATCGTGAGTGCATGGGCATCGTCAGCGCGGTCCTGCTGGACTGCGGTCAGGAATTCGGTCACGATCGCCGCGGCCTCATCACCCGGTGTCATCGGCACGTCCCCACCGAACTGCAACGCCTCGACGCGTTCCACGACCCAACTACCGTCACCCTGCTGGAGAACGGTGAACTCCGAGACCCACTCGCTATACGGAGGCCCGGCCCAGTAGGTTGCCGACCCTGCATCCTCCTTGTAGAGCTGGGTCACCCAGTCGCCGTAGCCGTCGGCCTGAAGCGCCGCGGTGACCGCTTCCGCAGCGGTCGCATAGCCCGAGGGCTGGGATGGCGTCTCGGCAGGAGCCTCCGTGGCAGGGGCCTCGCCCTCCTCCGTCACCGGCGCCTCGAACTCCACCCCGATATCCTCGACGGCGTCATCGATGGCGTTCCGTGCGATCAGGATACCCGCGATGGCAAGACCGCCAAGCGCGAGCACGACTGCCGCGATCACGCCGACGATGAGACCGGTCTTCTTCTTGGGCGCCGGAGGGACCATGGCCGGCTGCGCGTACTGCGCGGGCTGCGCGTAGCCCGGCTGGGGCGCAGCCGTCGGCTGGACTGCCGCTTGTTGCTGCTGGTACTGCTCGTATGCGGCCCTCTGCTGCTCGTACTCTGCCTGCTTGCGCTGGTACTCCGCCATCTGGCGATCGTAGTCTGACTGCGCTGCGACGGGCATCGGCTGGGTGGCTGCGGGCTGAGACGGTTGGGGGGCCGCCGGGGCGATCGGCGTAGTCGCCGCAGGCTGCACAGGTGTCGCCGGAATGGCAGCACCGCACGAACCGCAGAACACGGCGCCTTCACGGACTTCGTTGTGGCAGTTGGGGCACTGCATGCCAGCCTCCCTCGCAGTCGAATCCTCCGATGACTGTAGGACGAGGGCCAAATGCTGTAAAGGATGCCTGAGCCCCGAGAAGCGCTGGCGTCAGCCGTGATGACCCGGCATTCGGACCCGCGAGTCGGGTCACGCCACCGCCGTGCTCAGGTCCAGGCGCTCCTGTCCGCTCGTCCCGGTACACGGACTGCGCCTGAGGGCCACGATAGCGATATCGTCGGTCAGACGGCCGCCAGCGAAGCCGAACGCTGACATGAACAGTGCCTCGGGCAAACGCTCCGTGCCCTCACCGGCGTGCTCGTATACGCTCTCCAGCAGCCGTGCGCTGCCGAAACGCTCCCCTGATGGGGAGCACGCGTCCAGCAAGCCGTCCGTGTACAGCACGAGAAGGTCTCCCTCTCCGAGGATCGTCTCATGGTTCTCGTAGCCGCCGGTCGAGGACGCGCCCAGGACCGTCCCGTCCTGCGGGAGCAGCACCGGCTTCTCTCCCACGCGGTGAAGCACAGGTGGTGGATGACCCGCAACGCTGTATGACATCCGCCCGTCTACGGGGTCGATCGCACCGAAGAAGGCCGACACGAACTCGTGGGGCTCGGCGCCATGCACGACCAGATCGTTGGCGCGATCCATGACCGAGCGCGGTGATGGCAGGCTCAGCGCATCGGCCCGCATTGCGTTCTTGACCAGCGCAGTGAGGCCGGCCGCCTCGTGGCCATGGCCCGCAACATCACCGATCAGAACGCCGAGCGTGCCTCCCGGGAGCGGAACCACGTCGTAGAAGTCGCCGCCCACGCCCTCGGATCCAGATACCGCGTGATAGAGATGGCCTATCTCGAAACCGGGAATCGCCGCCGGGGCCGTGAAGAATGCGCCACGCAGCGAGCGGGTGAGGTTCCGCTCGGCCTGGTACTGGCGCGCGTTCTCGAGCGCGAGCGAGAGCGAGACCTCCATCTTGTGTAGAAGGTCGCGATGCTCAGCGCCGAACGCGATGTCTTCGTCCCAGCAGAAGCCCATGACCGCACCCACGTCGCCGCGGCTCTTCACCGGAACGAGAGCGAATCCGCCGACATCATGCTTGAGCATCAGCTCGAACTCCTCACGGTGCGTCGCATCCGACTGCGACACCGCAACGGAGCGTCCCGCGCGCGCAGCATAGGCCGGCAGCGAGAGATCGTCCTCGGCAAAGCGCAGACCGCGCATCTCGAGCGGCCAGCCGTGCACGGCGCGGAACACCCACGACTGACCCTCACGATCGGCCAGCCAGCCCCAATCGGCGCCCATCGCCTCCGTCGCCTCCACGAGCACCCGCTGCAGGATCTCGTCCGCATCGAGCGAGGACAGCACGGTGAGGTCGATGATCTCGTTCGCCTGCCGCAACTCGGCAGTCATCCGCTCACGCTCGACCCGCGCGCGCACTTCAGCGGAGACTTCGATCCCGATGAACAGCACGTTGAAGGGATCGGTGAGTCTGCCCGGGACCGGGAGATACGAGAGTTGCCAGTGGCTGACCTCTCCCCATGACGAACGGTACTCGTACTCGGGGACGGTCAGGGGATGGCCCGTGTATGCGACGTCGATGAACCTGGCCGCCGAGTGTGAGTCAGAGAGGAACCCGCGTACAGGCATGCCGAGAAGATCCCAGCGCGGACGAACGTCTCCAAGAAGGTCGAGGAACGCCGGGTTCGTCCACGTGAAGCGCATGTCGACACCCGACCAGAGTGCGGCGGGGAACGCGGCACCATCAAGGAGCACCGCGATGCGTGCCGGGTCGCCGAGGGTGTACGCGAACGCGCGTGCTTCGAGAGCATCAGCGCTCACGATACTCACCCCCTGCAGACGCGAATCGATGGGAAACCTCACCTCTCATGCTATGCCTATCGGCACATGGGCCAAGCGGCAGAAGATGGCGGATGACGAGCGGTCATGCGTGACGAACGGCACGCTTCCGCATACAGGCGGTGAACCAGTTGCACGAGGACGACGCGAAAGGGCCCCGGCGCACTGCCGGGGCCCTTCGCCTGCCCGCCGGTCGAGTCACGGCCGGACGCGGTGCTCTTCCGCTCAGCTCTCGGGAGCACCTTCGAGCTTCGGGGCGGTGCCGCCGATCTCGATCTTCGTAGTCTTGGGCCGCGCCGCCTCGAGCGCCTTCGGCACATGGACGACGAGGATGCCGTCGGTGTACTCGGCCGTGATCGATGCAGGGTCGACACCGTCCGGAATGGTAAGGGAGCGTTCGAAGGAGCCATAGCAGCTCTCACAGACGAGCCAGTCCTCGCCCTCCTGCTTCTCCTCCTGGTGCCGCTCACCGCGGATGGTCAGCACGCCATCCGTGACCTCCACGTCTACATCGGCCGGGTCGATTCCAGGCAGTTCGGCGCGAACCACGATGTCATCGTCCTTGCGCTTCACGTCGACCTTGGGCATCCATGCAACCGACTCCCCGCTCACCTCGGCCGAGCCGAGTCGCGAGAAGATGCGGTCCATATCTCGCTGCATACGCAGCACTTCTCCGAACGGATCCCACCGTACGATCGCCATGATGATCACCTCCGCTGTCTCTCTCGCTCACCCGCCGTCATGGCATCCCGGCGGGCGGCATCTCTACCCTACCGAGCGTGCGCCACGCTCCGCACGCCGAGTTCGTCACCGATCACGTCGATCGTGACCTCATCTCCATCCCCAACGCGGCCTTCGATGAGTTCGCGTGCCACGCGGTCGACCACCTCGCGCTGGATGAGCCGCTTGAGCGGACGTGCGCCAAAGACCGGATCGAAGCCGTCGAGTGCCAGCCGCTCGGTAGCGGCCGGCGTGACATCGAGCGTGATCTTGCGCTCTGCCAGCCGCTCACGCACGAGCGCGAGCTGCAGGTCCACGATCGCCGCGAGCTGGTCCATCGACAGCGAGTGGAAGATCACGACGTCATCTACCCGGTTGAGGAACTCGGGCCGGAATGTGGCCCTGAGTGCCTCATCAAGCATCGCCCTCATGGCGGTCTCATCACCGCTCTTTGTGAACTCCTGGATGTACTGACTACCCACGTTGCTCGTCATGATCACGATCGCGTTCTTGAAGCTCACCACACGGCCCTGACCGTCGGTGAGTCGGCCGTCGTCCAGCACCTGCAGCAGAACGTTGAACACATCCGGATGCGCTTTCTCGATCTCGTCGAGGAGGATCACGCTGTACGGCCGCCTGCGCACTGCCTCGGTGAGTTGGCCACCCTCCTCGTAGCCAACGTAACCGGGAGGTGCGCCGATGAGCCGCTGCACGCTGAACTTCTCCATGTACTCCGACATATCGATGCGCACCATCGCGCGCTCGTCGTCGAACATGAACGCTGCAAGCGTCTTGGCGAGCTCTGTCTTACCCACACCGGTGGGTCCGAGGAACAGGAAGCTCCCGATGGGTCGGTCGGGGTCCGAGAGGCCCGCACGCGAACGCCTGATGGCGCCGGCCACTGCCGAGACCGCCTCGTCCTGACCCACGACCCGCTCATGCAGATGCTCCTCAAGCGTAGCGAGCTTGGCCATCTCGCCCTGCATGAGGCGCGACACCGGGATCCCGGTCCACGTACCCACGACCTCGGCGATCTCGGCCTCGGTCACCTCCTCACGAAGCATGCCGGCGCCTGCCTGCAGTTCCTTGAGCTTGGCGTCGACCTCGGAGAGTTGCGCCTCCAGTTGCGGGATGCGCCCGTAGCGGATCTCTGCAGCACGCTGCAAGTCCCCCTCGCGCTCGGCGCGCTCGCCGTCGAGCCGCGCCTCATCGAGCTCGGCCTTGAAACGCTGCACGTCGGAGATGATCGTCTTCTCGCTCTCCCACCGTGCCCTGAGGCCCGACATCTCCTCGGTCAACTCCGCCATCTCGCCGCGAAGCGCATCGAGCCGCTCTGCCGAGGCGGCGTCCTTCTCCTTCTGAAGCGCCTGCTCCTCGATCTGGAGTTGGCGGAGCTGCCTGTCGAGCCGGTCTATCT
>CAZOSR010000054.1:0-10476 GCA_964582445.1 uncultured Coriobacteriaceae bacterium
CAGCTGAGGCGACAGACGTTGACGAGATGTCCTCGGTGTCATACGGCAAAGGTGGAGTGGGTGCGGCAGTGAGTCGGGCGGCATGCGATCTAGCCGGGGACCTCGAGCTTGCGGCCATCGTGACGGTCACGCAGTCGGGAGCGACGGCACGACACGTCGCGGCTCATCGTCCGCGTGTGCCCATCCTTGCCGCGACGCCCGACGAGGTCGTCGCGCGGCGGCTCACGTGCGTGTGGGGCGTGCATCCGGTGGTCATCGGTCCCTACCACACGACTGATGGGCTCATTGCGGCGGCCATCGAGGCTGCGTCCCTGAGCGGATTCGCCGTTGCTGGTGACCGGGTAGCAGTGACCGGTGGTGCGGCTATGCACGTGGCCGGGTCGACCGATTTTGTGCAGGTTTCCACGGTCTGACTCGCGCGATAACTTTCAGCCTCAAGCTGAGATTGATTGTTTCGCTACACCCCCTCCTGGTGCTATGATGCCGACGAAGAGGCGGATAATCCGTCGTTACACATCGTCGGCCTTGTCACACCACGGATCGCATGCACATGGCAGCACGAAGCACGCAGAAGCGGGTCTCGACGAGCAAGGGATCGACCTCGGCACGAACGAGGTCGGGCAGCCGTGCTTCATCCTCGCGCACCCGTAGTGCAGGTGCCCCGCAGTCCCGCTCACGCAAGAGTGTCGCTCCGGCACCTCCTCGGCGGGGCGGCTCGACCGGTGGTGGCAAGCCCTCACGTCGCAGATCGAGGCTTCCACGCTGGTTCGCACCGACACTGATCGCTGTTTCGGTCGTGGCTGCAGCGTGGATGATCTACCCGGTACTCAGGATCCAGTACCAGCATGAGCGAGAGCTGCAGACGCTCCAGGGCGAACTCGATGGCTTGAAGTCGCGCAACGAGGAGTTGCGCGAGCAAGTGGAGGGGCTGAAGACCCCGGAGGGTGTGGAGCGCCTTGCCCGCGAATCGCTTGGCATGGTGAAGCCAGGAGAGCAGGCGTATGTGGTGACAGGCGGCTCTGTCACGGGAGCCTCTGAGAGCGTGCTGGCCACCGGTACCGCGGAGGCGCCGCTGTGGCAACGCGCGCTCGACAGCCTGTTCGGATTCCAGTGAGCCGCCCGGACCACGAGGTAGTCTCCCGGCAGCTCGGGCGTGATCCACGAGGGCGTTGGCGGGTGGTAGCACGTTGCGTGTTTGGCGCGCCCACCGTTATCGCAACGGCCCCGGTTGTCGACGGCGCGCCGTTTCCGACCCTGTACTATCTGACGTGCCCCTATCTGACGGAGAGGATCTCTGCGGTCGAGTCCGCCGGCGGGTGTGAGCGGTGGAGGGCGCTCATCGCTGAAGAACCGGCGCTCGAGGTCCGGCTCAAGGACGCCGACGTCGCATATCGTGCGGCACGGCTGGAGGAAGGCGGAGGCGTCGATCCCGCAGCGGGAGTAGGTATCGCTGGCGAGCGTGAGGTGGTCCGCGTGAAATGCCTGCATGCGCACGTTGCGGCATTTCTCGCAGGCATCGCCGATCCCATTGGCGAAAGCCTGGTTGCGCAGATCGGATCAGAGTGTTGCGATGAGCGCTGCAAGGAGGTCTCAGGATGAGCGGCGAACGGCTGGCGGCGATCGACATCGGCACGGTGACGACACGGCTGCTGGTGGCGGATGTGGAGGACGGCATCATCCGGGAGGTCGTCCGACGGTCCAAGATCACGCATCTGGGAGAAGGATGGTCATCGACCAAGACGCTCTCCCGGGCGGGTATGACGCGCACCGCTGGAGCGATTGCTGCGTTCGTTGCCGAGGCACGCGAGCTTGGCGCCACCCGCATCATCGCGGTCGCGACATCGGCGTCCCGCGATGCATCCAACAGTGCGGAGTTCATTGCGATGCTGGAGCCCGTGGGTGTTATCCCGCAGGTCATCCCGGGGGATCGGGAGGGCTATCTCACGTTCGTCGGGGCCACGTACGGATTCTGCGATGAGCAGGTCATGGTCGTTGACGTAGGTGGTGGCTCGACCGAGATCGTGCTGGGCAGCACGTGCACGACCGGTGGGGGCCGCACGACCGCGATCGAGGCGGTCCGCTCGATCGACGTCGGATCGCGCCGGATCACCGAGCTGTTCTTGCGCCACGATCCACCACGGCGCAGCGAGGTAGAGCAGGCCGAGTCATATGTCGCCGATGAACTGCGCCCCTTCTTCGCATCGCTTCGGACTCGCCCGTGCGAGATGGTGGCCGTGGCGGGGACGGCAACCAGCCTTGCGGCGATCGATCTTGGCCTGGAACCGTACGATCCCGATCGCGTCCACGGATATCGCATGACCGGTGCAGGGCTACTGGATACGCTCGACCGGCTGACACATATGACACTCGAGCAGCGCCGTCACCTTGCGGGACTCGAGCCCGACCGTGCCGGGGTGATCATCGGCGGGGCGATCGTGCTGCAGTCAGTCATGGCGCATGCAGGGCTTTCTTCGACGCTCGTGAGCGAACACGATATCCTCTACGGGATGATGTTGGACTCCGGAGACCCTCCGGAGTCGGCATAGCTATGGCGGTGTATCCGAACTGGTACAGGAGGGGGCCTTAAAAGCCTCTGGCCGCAAGGCCGTGTGGGTTCGAATCCCACCACCGCTACCATGCACGTAGACGCGCGTTGCGCGTTGTGGACGTAGGGCAGGAGGGCGGCGCGTGGCCGCAGACGCGGCGGCACAGCTCTACCAGGCGTTCGTCGATCAGGATCCGGCCGAGGCCATCCAGGTCGTCGAGCGTGTCCGCGCGTCTGGAGTCGCACAGGACACGCTCTTTGATGTTCTGTACGCGCCTGCGATGGGGCTACTGGGCGGCGCATGGGCCGCGGGAGCCATCGATGAGATCGTCTTCACCCAGGCTTCCGTGGTAGCCGAACAGGTCGGATCGTTCGTGATGCCGTCTGCCGCCAAGCGCGACACCGGTGTGACGGTGATCCTGGGCACGGTACATCGCGACCAGCACTCGATAGGCAGTACGATCGTCGCGGCCACGCTCAAAGAAGCGGGGTACCGCGTGAACGATCTCGGTGTGGACGTGCGGCCATCGGATTTCGTGGAGCGCATACAGGAGACCGGCGCTCGTATCGTGATCGCTTTCGCCGAGACCATGCGCACCGCGCGATCTGTCGCGAGCATCCGGGATGTGCTTGCCGCAGAGGGCATCGGGGATGTGGTTCTCCTGGTGAGCGGGGGGCCCTTCACGGCCGATACGACACTTGCACGCGAGGTGGGAGCCAACGGCGTCATCGCCGGCGCGGAGGCTGCCGTGCGGATCGTGTCACGCGCGGCGCGCGACGTAGCTGCCCGGGGGGATGAGTCCTGATGGCCGGGCGACCCGCTGCCGTTGCCAACGCAGAGGACCTTGCGCGCAAGGGCCAGGTGGGTGCGGCAGTGCACGCATGCTACGAAGCGCTTGCGCTCGGAGAGCAGGGGGCGGACGTCCACGCGCTGCTCGCGAGCCTCATGCTCGAAGGTGATTTCTATGATGAGGCGATTGCGGAGGCGACCGCAGCCATCGAGATCGACCCGGACTGTGCTCCTGCCTACCTTGCGCTCGGTCTTGCGTATGACAGGCGCGGCGGCATGTGGGACCAGTCAGTCCTGGTGTGGCACGAGCTCGCGGAGGTCGCATCGGACCTGGTGACAGCTCACGTGCAACTCGGTGAGGCGTTCGCTGCGGCAGCGTTTGCTGACGAGGCTCTCGGTAGCTGGAAGCGGGCACTCGAGCTCGACCCCCGTGAGGCGCGCGCCACGTACAACCTCGCGATCGCGAGTCTCAAGCGGGAGGGCATGGCGCTGGCGCTCCCGTTGTTCCGCCAGGCGGGCGAGCTCGATCCCAGCCAGGATGAGCTCTTCTTCGCGCTGCTCGGCCTGCAAGATGCGCCGATCATCGCGGTCGACCCGTCCCGGGTGAAGCCCACGCGTGAAGCGAGGCTCGGTGCTGCGGGACTTGCCCTCAAAGCGGACGATATCTTCAGTGCCGCTGAGCTGGTGAGGGCGGTTCTTGACGATCAGCCCGACGACGCCGAGGCGCTCGCACTCGCCTCGTATGCCTACCTCAAGCAGGAGGCGGCGAATGAGGCTATGGCGTGCGCCCTTCGGGCAGTGTCACTGAAGCCGGACCTCTCCACCGCCCTCTACTGTCTAGGCGTGGTCTACTCGCGCCGCACGGGGCTCAACAGGCACGCCGCACGCGTCTTCATCGCCCTCGCCAAGAAGGCGCCCGCTCACGCGCTCGTCCACGTGCTGCTGGCGGAGTCGCTCCTCGCGCTCCAACGCTACGAGCAGGCCGGGAAGGCGTATCGGACTGCGGTACGGCTCGATCCGGCATGTGTGAGAGCGCGCTTCGGACTGGCCGCCACCTACCTCACGGAGGGGCGTCATGCCGAGGCGTCATGGGAGATCAGGAGGGCGGCGTACTACGACACCAAGCGCCAGGGTCTCTTCTGGCGGCTCTACGAGGAGTACGTGGCAGGGGGTGAGGACGCGTGACGAAGGCGGGGACTGATCAGAAGGTGAAAGGGCCGATCCGCAACGTCCTCTTCCCGGTCGGCGTCGATCTGTACCCGCTCGACGACGAACGTTCATCATTCGACGACTGGTACGCGCGCGACCTCGAGCCCGAACTCGCCGCCATCGCCGCGGCTGATTTCTCGCTCATCCGTGTGTTCGTCTCCTGGAAGCTCTTCGAACCCCAGGTCGGGCAGTACGACGACGACGCCGAGGATAGACTTGGCGAGATACTCGCGGCTGCCCGCGGACACGACCTCAAGGTGATCGTCACGTTCTTCGCCGACGACCGCTTTGCCGAGATGAACGACGTGACCTGGGCCAAGAAGCGCGATCCCCGCACCGACGACTATCTCATCCAGCGCGAGATCTCGCTCGTCCAGCGAGTGGTGAACCGGTATCGCACGGACCCCGCGATCTGGGCATGGGAGCTCGGCAACGAGGCGTTCTTCACAGGCTTCGAGACCGAGGAAGCGGTTCAGAAGTGGACCGGTTCGCTGAGGGAATCCATCCGCGAGGTGGACACAGCCCGTTCCATAATGCTCGGTGTCGATGTTGAGACGCTCGTGCGTGAGACCGGGGTGGACGCGACCGTCGCAATCGACACTTTCGAGTACGCGGTCTCGCACGTGACGGCACCCTATCTCTCGTACATCGCCGAAGGGCCGCTTACGTACGGACCGGCGACATTCCTCGATTCCTACCTGCTGCGCTGCGGCATACGGTCGGTCCCGGTCCTTGCTGACGGGGTCGGCGTTCACTCGCTCGATGGCTCGGTGGCCGAGGAGGCCGCGTACGTCCGTACTGCGCTGTTCTCGGCACTCATGAATCGTGGGTCGGGCGTGATGCTTCGTCGCTGGCGCGATATGGATACGGAGAGGCGCGAGCCGTACTTCCGCGATCCCTTCGAAGTCCTCGTGGGTCTCACCGATACGGGTGGTGAGACGAAGCCGGTGCTCGGGGAGGTTCGAACGTTCATCCGCACGGCGGCCCGGATAGATCTCAGGCACCATCTTCCGGTGCCCGAGCGTGCGGCCGTTGTCATTCCAGCGGAGCGCCATGAGCCACTACCGTCGCTCGCTGGCCTCTACGACCCTCGCTCATGCTTGCAGTCATACATTGCGGCCAAGGAGGCGCACCTGCCGGTCACCCTCATCAGAGAAGGTGCGGAGCTTGGGGACAAGATGACGCTCTTCATACCCTCGGCAGGCAAGCTGACACCCTCGATGTGGATGGATCTCGCCGCTTTCGTGCAGTCGGGCGGGTCGGTAGTGCTGTCGTACGGGGGCGGGGATGCCGATCCCGCTATCCGTGAGATCTTTGGAGTCGACTTCCTCGGCGATCACGGCGTGCGCCCGATCGTGAGCTGCAGGGTGGCACAACCGGGGCTCCTCGGTGATCTCACGGCTTTCGATGCGCGCCTCGACCTGCCACACTACGCGCTTGTGGGAGGCGGGAGCGCGACGGTGGTGGCCACAGATGCAACCGGCAGTCCGCTGCTGACACTGAACCAATACGGGCAAGGACGTGCCGTCTTCGTGGCGGCGCCACTGGAGCGCGCGATCGCGCAGAGCGACCCGTGGGCGGCTCCTGAGTCCGTCCGCCACTTCCTGCGAACCGTATACGGTGCAGTCGCCCGCGCTGCTGGCGCGGGTCCGGTCATCGACTGTGATGATCCGACTGTTGAGCTTGCGCTGTTCCAGGCCGAAGACACTGATGTGGTACTACTGCTGAGCCACGATGCCGCACCGCGCACCGCTTCGCTCACGGCCGAGCGAGTGGTGGCTTCCGTGAGCGACGTCCGTGGTGGTCCGGTGGCGGAGGTAGGGGCGAAATCGTTCGGTGTGCCGCTCGGTCCCAACGGAGCGGCGGCGCTGAGGTTGACGTACGCGGGATAGGGAGTAGGGGTATATGCCGGAGACCACTAAGAGTTGTTCGTTCCTGCTGGAGCCATGGCTCGAGCTTCACGATCTGGTGCAGAAGCACCCGCACCTGCGTCGTGTTCTGTTCGACCCGGTCACCGGCCTGCCTACCGCGCCGCTGTTGTTTCCACGCATCGAGTCCCTGCTTGAGGAGCGCGGCGAGATCTCCCTGGTGTGCCTGAACGTCATCAAGTACTCGAAGATCGAGGAGATCTACGGGTGGGAGACGTTTGACGCGGTGATGCGCGAGGTCGCGGCCTCGCTCGAGCGCATTACCGGCTTCGAGCTGCGGGATAGCGACATCGTGGCCGAGCTCATGATCTCCGGCAACTCGCTCGTGGTGCTGCTCTCGCCACCACGGACGACTCAAGGGATGCAGCGGGAGGCGCTCGACACCCTGGCAAGACGCATAGAAGCGCACGTCAGGGAGGATCTGGCCGCGGTGCTCGACCCGGCCCTCTACCCCAAGTTCGGCTGCTACGCGGGTTCGTCTATCGTCTTCCGCGATGACAACATCCGCCTGGAGCGACTCGTCCACCAGGCGCTCGAGGCTGCGCTCTCAGACTCTGAGATGCGGGAATGCACCGACGGTGAATGCCGCAAGCGAAGGCTCGAGCAGATCATCCAGGCCGGGGATGTGCGCACCCTCGTGCATCCTATCTACCGTCTCGATGACCTCGGGATCATCGGGTACGAGGCCCTGTCTCGTGGTCCGGAGGCGAGCGAGTTCGAGCGGCCGGACAAGTTGTTCAAGGTCGCCTATGACAGCGACCTCGTACTCAAGCTGGAGCGCCTGTGCCGCAATCGCGCGTTCGAGTCGGCGGCGAACCTGCCCGAGGGGCGGCTGCTGTTCGTCAATATCGAGCCGGAGGCAGTGGGAGATCCCGAGCTGCGTGACATCATGTTGAACTCCCTGGTGACCGAGTCAGACATGGCGCCTTCACAGATCGTCCTGGAGATCACCGAGCGGACGGCCGTGGAGGACTTCGGTGCCTTCCGCGCCACGCTGGAGTACCTGCGTGCGCTCGGCTTCAGGATCGCCATCGACGACGGCGGTGCGGGCTACGGTTCGATGCAGTGCATCGCCGAGGTCCACCCCGAGTGGTTGAAGGTCGATATGTCGCTTGTTCGCGACATCGATACCGACGATGTGCGCCGTGCGCTTGTCAGCACGATCGCCACGTTCGCGGAGCGCACAGGCGTGAAGCTCATAGCAGAGGGGATCGAACGCCCCGAGCAGCTTGCCGTGCTGCGTGAGATAGGGGTCGAGTACGGCCAGGGCTACCTCTTCTGCCATCCGCAGGTTCCATTCCCCGACGACGCGGACGTGACGCCGCGCTCCTGAGAGCGAGGAAACAAGAGCATGGATGATCGACCACATATCCCTCGCGAGGGGAGCCATGGTGTGCAGTGGGGTCTGGCTATCGCTCTCGTGCTCGTTATCGTCGTGACGGGCGTCGTCGCGTGGATGCTCGGCAGCAGCAATCAGCTGGGCGGCACGGCCTGGGTCCTGACGGCGATGCCGGAGAGCGGTCTCGATCTCGTCGGCGATACGATCACTGCATCGTTCACATCTGACAGCATAAGCGGGCAGGCACCGGTCAACAGCTACAGTGGCGAGTTCACCGCGGGTGGTGCCGTGTTCAAGGTGGACAATGTCGCGCGCACTCTCATGGCCGGTGATGACGAAGCGATGGCCCTTGAAGATGCGTACTTCGACGCGCTCGCCACGGTGACGGCCTATGTCTTCGACGGGGAGACGCTGACGCTTCTGGATCCGGACGGCGTATCACTGCTGACGTTCGAGCGCGTGGAGTAGCCAGCTCCCGTCGCACCGGTGCGGTCCTGTGCGTCTTCGCGAATCAGAATCGGTTATGATTTGGATACAGACCATCAATAGCAGGGAGCTGTCGTGGAACCCGTCCGTCTCACGCAGATGTCAACCAAAGCCGGTTGAGCCGCCAAGTGGGGTCCGGGTGACCTCGCTGCCGTGCTCGAGCAGATGCATCCCGGAGAGTCAGAGGATCTGCTCGTAGGATTCGATACCTCCGACGACGCCGCGGTTTACCGGCTCGGCGATCAGACGGTCCTGCTCACCGTGGACTTCTTCACACCGATGGTCGACGACCCGTACGACTTCGGGCGTATCACCGCGGCCAACGCGCTCTCGGACATCTACGCGATGGGCGGCAGGCCGCTCACCGCGATGAACCTGCTTGCCATGCCATGCTCGCTGCCGCCGGACGTGACCGCCGAGGTGCTACGGGGCGGTGCCGACAAGGTGCGTGAGGCAGGCGCTGTGATCGTGGGCGGCCACACCATCGATGACAAGGAGCCCAAGTACGGGCTTTCGGTGATGGGTGTTGCCGGTGAGGGCGGCGCGGTCCGCAACGTGGGGGCACAGCCGGGAGATGCGCTGGTGCTCACCAAGCGGATCGGCGTGGGGATCCTCAATACCGCGATCAAGCAGGGACTTGAGACCGAGGAGAGCCAGCGCGACGTGATCGAGAGCATGGCGCACCTCAACCGTGCGGCCGCCGAGGCGATGGTGGAGGTGGGCGTGCATGCGGCCACCGACATCACGGGATTCGGTCTGGCGGGCCACATACGTGAGATGGCCGAGGGCAGTGGTTGCGCGTGCGAGATCGAACTCGCGGCCGTGCCCACCTGGCCGGGCGTCATCGAGTATGCCGAGGCGATGGTGCGGCCCGGTCGCACCGCCGACGTGGTGGCGTACCTTGACGCGTATGTCGACTGGGGTCCTGCCGACTTCACCTGGAAGGGCATCCTCGCGGATCCGCAGACGAGCGGCGGCCTGCTGATGGCGGTCGCTCCAGAGAAGGCGGACGCGCTGCTCGCGGCGCTCGGGGATCGCGGCGAGGAGGCCGTGACGATAGGCCGCGCTGTGGAGGGTGAGCAGGGCAGGGTCCGCATCATCTAGGCGCTGTTAGGCCATCCGAGCTACTTCCTGCGCGCCCACTTGAAGCCCGCGAACTGGCCCGACACCTTCTCCATGAAGTCCGGCAGGCCACCGGTGAAGCCGGCGTCCTTGAGCCGCGCCTCGGCCTCGGCGGGCTTGATGCGCCCGGAGTTCACATCGTCGATCGCCACCATGCCCTCCTGGATGTGTGGCGGCAGGTCCTTCACCTCGTAGCCCTGCATCTCGTAGCCGTCGCGCACGCCTTCGAGCGAGTGCGTGGCTTTGCTGGCCTGCTTGTAGGCGTCGAGCGTGTTGCCCTCGGCGTACGACTCCATGACCTTGGTCTCGTACGTCCTGCCGTAGCCTTCGGGATCGAGCAGTGTGGAGCGGCCCTCTTTCACCAGGTCGATGTTAGGAGTCACCTGCGTCCGCTCCCACTGCCCGGTGCTCTCGTTGAAGACGGTCGCCTGGTCCGCCATATCGACGCTGGCCTCCGCGTGGTACTGATCGGTGCCGAGCTGCTGGTGTTCCTTCGCCCAGCGGGCGGCGCCCTTCGGGTCTGATGGGCCGCCGGTCTCCTGAGCGAATATCCGCTGCGACTCGGCCACCCACGTCTCCTTCTTGAGTTCGATGAAGCGCTGGTTGCCGGTGACGGGGTCGGTCACCACGTAGCCGGCGCGATAGTCGCGGTCCACGCCGTCGGCGGTGCCCACGTCGCGGATCTCGACATCGCGGCCCTGTGCGTCGGGGACGTTCTGCTCGATCCAGCTCTTGAGTCTGGCGTCGTGGCCAGCGTAGATCCTCCTGCGTGCCGACGTGACCTTCTTCCAGACGTCCGGGTGGTTCTTGCGGAGCTCGCGCATCGCGTCGGGGTCGCGCATGATGCGCTCCACCGTGGGGGCATCCACCTCGCCGAAGACACCCGTTCTCCGCTTGATGTCGTCGGCGATGGCCTTCGAGCGCACCTCAGGGTCGGGGTGGGTCGTGCGTGGGTCGGCATCGGGTGTCTTCTCCGCAACTGGATCCGCAGGCTTCTGCTCCGGTTTCTGTTCGGATCCCTGTTCGGGTTTCTGCTCCGGCTTCGTGTCCGCGTCGG
>CAZOSR010000055.1:0-10422 GCA_964582445.1 uncultured Coriobacteriaceae bacterium
ACCAGGATGATCGGGGAGTAGGTGGCTGCCGCCAGCGGTGCCACCGCAAGCGCATCAGGGAACGAATCACCGCGGGCCACGAACGCCATGCCGCTGAACGGCCTGCCGTCCGCCACGAGCGCGTCGTAGAGGAAGTTCGCGATCTTCGCCGAGGTCTCGTAGCGGTCTGCCCCCTGAAGTTCGCGGTTGACCGTGAGCCCCGCTGTCTCCAGTTGCGCCTGCACCGAAGGAGCCACCGCCCCGTCGCCCCCGATGATCCACACGTTCGTAGCGCCCAGGCGCTCGATCTCGGTCATCACCGTCGCGGGCACCGCTGTCCGCTGTGTGAGCAGGACAGGCGCTTTAAGGAGTCGTGCCCACGGCGCGGCGGCCAGCGCATCTGGGAAGTCCTCACCCGTGCAGAGCACCACGTTATCGGCTCCGGAGCGGAAGTACCGGGCGCTCACTGCCGCCGCCGTCTCGTAGCGGTTGGAGCCGGCGGTGCGGTCCACAAGCGGCTCGGAGGCAGTCGTCATGATGATGTCGCCGTTATAGCTGTCACGTTCGAACGCCACCCGGTTGCCGAATGCGCTCGGATTGGTCTCCGTGTTGGTCGGGAGCCCCAGTATCGTGCTCCACACGCCATTGAGCATGAAGCCGATGTTGCCGTTGGGGATGATCTCGTACGCGTACATCTCGTGGAACAGGTCGGCATCCCGGCCACCAGACGTAAGCGGGCCCGCGTCACCGTCATGGATCTGCATCACGCCGACGTTGTCGAGCCCGACGCCGTAGGTGTAGGTGATGCGCCCGTTGTGCAGCCGGACGTCGGCGATGTCTCCCGCATTGAGATGCGTGCCGAATGCCTCAGGTATGGCGTCGGACCACACGGTCCACTTGTAGAACGTGAAGGTGCCGGGTGTCTGCTCGCGAGCGTACACGATGGTGTCGCCGTCGATGTCCCAGGAGCCGTAGTACACGCCCACGGTGCCGGGGACTTGCTGGTTCATGTACTGCGGCCAGTCGGTCGCGTAGTACTTCAGCGCAGTCGTGGCCGCATCGTGCCAGAGGATGTACCTCCCCGAGATCCTCGGGAGCGTCTGGGCGGCGGTCTCATTGGTGACCGCCCGCCAGTTGTACCAGCTGGTGTTGTACAGGTAGATGTTCACGTGGAGGTTCAGAGGGCTCTGATACACGACCGTGTCCATCGAGACATCGGGGTTGGTGTCGTCCACGTCATTGTCCCCCGCACGGTCGCTCACATCCGTGGTCACGCCGTGTTCGATGTCGTAGACCTTGATGTCGATGTCGACGTAGCCGAGGTCGATTCCCGGCGTGTGCTCGTACGCGATGTACCGCCCGTCCATCTCCGGCCGGGCCTGGACCGGCGCTATTCCGACCGACACACTGCCACCTGCGACGAGTCGCTCGGAGAAACTCGGTGCTGCCCCGGCGGGTGTGGTGACGACACCCACGGCCGCAGCGAGACAGGCGGCCAGGACGATGCGTGTGCCCCGAGCGAGACTCATGAGATACCCCCTGTGGTCGGGCCGCTCGAATACGGCCGCATACCACAACATACCCAGGGATCGCCCGGGGGCATCGCCAGGCGTCGGCCGCTACGAAGAAGCCCGGCAGGTGCGGCGCACACCCACCGGGCTTCTGATGTGGTTCGACCTAGCGGCCGGTGGCGTACCCGGCGTCGACGTGGAGCACCGTGCCCGTGACGTACGAGGAGGCATCGGAGCACAGCCAGAGCGTACCCTGGGCGATCTCGCGTGGGTCGGCAAAGCGGTTGAGCAGGCTCAGCTGCGGTGCGTACGTCACCGGGTCGAGACCGAACTGCTCGAGGGCGCCTCGCAGCATCGGCGTGTCCACCGCGCCGGGGGCGACGGTGTTGACACGGATGTTGTGAGGACCGTACTCCATTGCAGCGGTCTTGGTGAGACCCCAAACGGCGTGCTTGGCCGCAACGTATGCGGGCGTGCCTGGCTGTGGGCGAAAGCCAGAGACCGAGGAGATGTTGACGATCGAGCCGCCATCACCCTGGACAAGGAACTGCTGCAGCTCGTACTTCTGGCACAGAGCGGTGCCCTTGAGGTCGACCGCCATCAGGCGATCCCAGTACTCCTCGTCAAACTCGGCCGAGAAGCCCTGATCGGGAGTGATCGCGGCGTTGTTGACAGCGCAGTCCAGTCGGCCAAAGACCTCGACGGTCTCCGCGACCATGTTCTGGACCTGCTCCGACTTGGAGATGTCAACCTTCACGAAGTGCGCGGTGCCGCCCGAGGCGTTGATCTCGTCGGTGACCTTGCGGCCGAGCTCCTCGTTGTAGTCCGCGACAACGACCTTGGCGCCAGCCTCGGCAAAGAGCTTCGCGGTCGCTTCGCCCATGCCCATCGCAGCGCCGGTGATGATGGCTACCTTGTCCTGCAGTACCGGAAACGTCATGGCCAAACCCCTTCTCCCTTGGAACAGAACGACCCCTGACTGCGGGGCACTGTAGAACGATAGTCCGGGTAGTTTGTAACTACAAGTAACAATGTTTGATAGTTCGGTGGCACCCCGACCGTTCAGCGGCTGCGACCCGGGCGACTGCTGCGCGCTACACTTGCTGCGGGAGGTGCGTTCGATGCCCGACCGGCCCTGGTGGCAGACTGGCGTCATCTACCAGATCGCAGTGCCGAGTTTCGCCGACTCCAACGGCGACGGCTGGGGCGACCTGCGCGGCATCATCGAGCACCTCGACTACCTCGCTGGCGGCGATGACTCCTTCGGCATCGACGCGATCTGGCTCTCGCCCATCAACGTCACCCCCTTCAGCGATTTCGGCTACGACGTGGCCGACTACCGCGCCATCGACCCGCGGTTCGGCACGATGGCCGATCTCGAGGATCTGCTCGCTGCATGTCACGCGCGCGGCATCCGCGTGATCATGGACCTCGTGCTCAACCACACCTCCGTGGCCCACCCCTGGTTCATCGAGTCGCGATCCTCTCGCGAGAACCCCAGACGCGACTGGTACGTGTGGCGGGACGGACGCAGACCCGGGAAGCCGCCGAACCGCTGGCTCGCCGTCGTGGAGGGCAGTGCCTGGCAGTACGACCGCGCGACCGGCCAGTACTACTACCACGCCTTCCTCCCCGTGCAGCCCGATCTCAACTGGCGTAACCCCGAGGTGCACCGCGAGATGCTCGACGTTGCGCGGTTCTGGCTGGACAAGGGTGTGGACGGTTTCCGGCTCGACCTCGTGAACTTCCTGTACGAGGACGCCCGGCTGCGCGACAACCCGCGCCGACGCTTCGCAGTGCGCTCCTACCTCGCACAGGAGCACGTACACGACGCATCTCAGCCGGAGTCTCTCCAGGCAGCTGCAGACCTGCGGCGCGTAGCTGACGGCTTCTCCGACCGCATGCTCATGGGAGAAGTCTTCACGGACAAACCGCAGGATTGCATCGCCTACCTCGGCAACGGGACCGACAGACTCCATCTCTCGTTCTACGTCGACTTCGTGCGTCAGCGATGGGGTGCCGAGGGATTCCGCGCGTCCGTACAGTGGATGGAAGATCACATACCCGAGTGTGGTTGGCCGTGCTACTACCTCGACAACCATGACCTGGTCCGCAGCTACACGCGGCTGGGCGGGCGCTCGAACGCCGATGCCCGCGCCCGGGTGGCCGCGGCGATGCTGCTCACACTGAGAGGCACGCCGATCATCTACTACGGGCAGGAACTGGGGATGCCCCAGAGCCGTATCTCCCGCAGACACATGCGCGACCCTGTCGGACGGCGATTCTGGCCGCTTCCCGTGGGTCGGGACGGTGCGCGCACGCCTATGCAGTGGAGTGGAGAGGCACGCGCGGGCTTCGGCACGGCCGAGCCGTGGCTGCCTGTGCATCGTTCATCTGCCCGCTGCAACACCGCCGCAGAGAGCGCTGACCCGGGCTCGCTACTCAACTGGTACCGACGATTGCTGGTACTCCGCACGAAACACCGCGCACTACGCGAGGGCTCGCTGCGGATGATCGAGGATGCCCCCCGGAACGTGCTCGCGTACACACGGGAACACGAGACCGAGCGGATCGCCGTTGCGCTCAACTTCTCGGCACGCAGGATCGCGATGCGCCTGCCGGACGACACGCGGTCGTGGTGTCCGCTGCTCAGCACGCAAGATCGCGCCGGGTCATGTGCAGCCGGATGCGATCTCGCGCCATACGAGGCGCTCATCGTGGAGACACGGGAACCCCGCGGGAAATGCCAATCACGAATCGTATAAGATATCGGATGTTGCGGATACAAATCGCATAAACTTGTCACTCCCGTTCTGATTTGGTATAAAGGTACTATCCCTGGTTCATTCCGCCGTGTGCCGGACGGAGTTCTTGGCGCACATACCGACCCGTACCGCGCTTCCCGGCGGAACGGATCGGGGTGTCCGTACCCCAAGGACGGAGGTTCGACGGAATGAATAGACTGGGTAGGATCATGTTGTTCTCGGCGCTCGCCATCGTCACGGCTCTTGCCGTTGGCTGTAGCGACGGGGCGGCGGAGGGCGATGCGGATACCGGGAGCGAGGAGTTCGTCTTCGCCAACTCCGGTGCGTACAAACCCTTCAGCTTCGACGAGGGTGGCGAGATCGTCGGATTCGACGTAGACATCGCCAATGAGATAGCCGACCGCATCGGTCGCACCCCGGTGATGAACTCACCGGTGCCGTTCGACACGCTCATCCAGGGCCTGAAGGCGGGCAAGTACGACGCGCTCGTCGCGTCGCACGGCATCACCGAGGAACGCGAGGAGCAGGTGGACTTCACCCGCCCCTACTACCGCTCGGGCCCTCAAGTCTTCGTGCAGACCGGCACGACCGACATCAACGGTCCCGACGATCTGGACGGCAAGAAGGTAGGCGTGCTCAAGGCTTCGACGTACCTCGACCTCGCCGCAACGCTCACCGACGAAGGCAACCTCGTGACCTACGACAGCGACGTCGTGGCGCTGCAGGATCTCACCACCGGTCGCGTTGATGCGGTCATCACCGACAAGCTCGTGGGCCTCGTGGCTCGCGACGAGTCAGGCCTCGAGATCGAGGCGGTCGGAGACGTGCTCATGGCCGACGAGATGGGCATCGCAGTGCAGGAGGGCGACAGCGAGCTGCTCGCCGAGATCAATCAGGCCCTCGAGGACATGATCGCCGACGGTACGTACGAGGAGATCAGTCTGCGGTGGTTCGACGAGAACATCCTCGGCGAATGAGCTGCACTCGGCTGACGTCACCGCACCGGTTCGTCCGGTAGCGTGACCACGGGGGCTGGCCTCGTCGGCCGGCCCCCGTTCACTGTAAGGAGACACCCGTGGCATTCGTGACGGTAATCCAGGAGCACTTCTGGGGGTTCCTCAAGGCAACGGGGATGACACTGCAACTCACCGCTGTCTCGCTCGTGCTCGCAGTGGTGATTGGGCTCATCTTCGCCTTCCTGAAGCTCTCCAACAATCGCGCAGGCATCCTCATCGCCAACGGCTACATCGGCGTCACGAGGGGCTTCCCGCTCATCGTTCAGCTGATGTTCCTGTACTTCGGCATCAGCGAGATCATCCTGCTGAGCTCCTTCTGGGCAGGGTCGCTCGCGCTCGCATTCCATGCGGGCGGATACGTGGCCGAGATCTTCCGTGGCGCGATCCAGAACGTCGACCGTGGCCAGACCGAGGCCGCCAGATCCCTCGGCATGTCGAGAGGCAAGGCCATGCGGCTGATAATCCTGCCGCAGGCGTTCCGCAGAGCGATCCCGCCGCTCGGCAACCAGTTCATCATCGGCCTCAAGGACAGCTCGCTGGTGGCATACCTCGGCGTCCCGGAGCTGTACAGCAACGCGATGACGGCGGCTGCGGCCAACTACCAGCCATTCGAGACGTACCTGGTGGCAGGCATGTACTATCTCGTGCTCGTCGTCATCTTCACGTGGGTGGTGCACAAGCTCGAGATCCGGCTTACGCCCCACCGACAGGAGGCTGCGCGATGAGCATCATCCAGATCAAGGATCTCCGGAAGAGCTTCGGCGACCTCGAAGTCCTCAAAGGCATCGACCTCACCATCGATCCCGGCGAAGTGGTGGTCATCATCGGGCCGTCGGGCTCGGGCAAGAGCACGCTTCTGCGATGCCTCAACTTCCTTGAGTACCCCACAGGCGGCGAGATCCGCGTGAACGGCGAGCTCATCGATCCCGCTACGAGCGACCTCGACAAGGTGCGCCAGCACATGGGGATGGTGTTCCAGCACTTCCATCTGTTCCCGCACAAGAACGTGCTGCACAACATCACGATCGCGCCGGTCAACGTGAAGGGCCTCTCGCAGAAAGAGGCCAACGTGATCGCGCGCGACCTCCTGCAGAAGGTAGGCCTTCCCGACAAGGAGAAGGCCTGGCCCTCACAGCTCTCCGGCGGTCAGAAGCAGCGTGTCGCCATCGCGCGGGCGCTTGCGATGGATCCCGACATCATGCTGTTCGACGAAGTGACCTCGGCGCTCGATCCCGAGCTCGTGAACGAGGTGCTCCAGGTCATGAAGGACCTCGCCGAGAAGGGCATGACGATGGTGATGGTGACCCACGAGATGGGCTTTGCCCGCGAGGTGGCAGACCGCGTGATCATGATGGACGACGGCGTGATCATCGAAGAGGGGGCGCCGACAGAGCTCTTCGAGAACCCGCGCGAAGAGCGCACGCAAGCATTCCTGAGCCAGATCCTATAGAGCGGTGCGGGGTGCCGTTGCGGCTCGTGCTGTGAGCGGCCGACGGATCCTCACAGCGACTGCTTCGGCAGGAATGTGGAGATAGTCACTGTAGGTGGAGGGAGCACCAAGATGAAGACGACCCCCACATCGAGGCGGCACAGCACCGGGGGGCCTACCCGGCCCGCGCGCTGCATCATCGATGTCGATGGGATCGACCACCTCAGCCCCGAGCGGCGCTCGCGCCTCGAGCGCGTGACCGCGCGCTTCCCTTTCCGCGCGAACGACTACTACCTGCATCTCATCGATTGGGACGACCCCCGCGACCCGTTACGGCGGCTCGTCGTACCCGATGTGAGCGAGCTCGATGCCTTTGGTGTTGACGATGCCTCGGACGAAGCCTCAAACACCCGGCTGCCCGGACTCCAGCACAAGTACACCGACACAGCGCTGCTGCTGGTCACCGACCAGTGCGCGGCATTCTGCCGGTACTGCTTCCGCAAACGGCTGTTCACCACGGGAGCACGCGAGACGACCCCCGACACCTCGGCCGGTCTGTCCTACATCAGCCGACATCCTGAGATCACCGACGTGCTGCTCACCGGCGGCGACGCGCTCTCACTACCCACGGCGCATCTCGAGAAGATCGTTGATGCCCTGCTCGCGGTCGAGCACCTGCACACGATCAGACTCGGCAGCAAGATGCTGGCGTACAACCCGGCACGCGTGCTGTCTGACGAGCGGCTCCATGCGCTGTTGCGGCGTGCAACAGCATCGGGCAAGAACCTCTACCTGATGTGCCACTTCGACCATCCACGGGAGTTCACCGCGCTCGCCGCCGAGGCTCTCCGGCTTGTCCAAGGGCTCGGCGTGCAGTGCGTCAATCAATCGCCCATCACCACTGGTGTGAACGACGACCCTGACACGCTCGCAAGTCTCCTGCAGGCATGCACCGACCTCGGCTGTCCGCAGTACTACATCTTTCAGTGCCGACCCACTACGGGAAACGCCTCGTTCGCGGTACCGATCACCCGGGCGCTCTCGGTGATAGCCGAGGCCCGCTCACGTGTGTCCGGACTCTCACGTCGGGCCCGGTACTGCATGTCGCACACCAGTGGGAAGGTGGAGGTCGTGGGCATGGATGAATCGCACATCTACGCCCGCTACCACCGCGCGAAGGACCCCGCCGACGAGGGCCGCATGCTCGTCTACCGGCGCGACGATGCCGCCGTCTGGCTGGATGACCTGGTACCGGAGTAGCCGAGACCTCGAAAGCCGCTCAGGCTACACTGTCCCTGACGTGTCGTAGCACACGCAACCCGTGCGCCCGCACGGACCGTGAAGGGGGAACGCCGTGTACCACGTCGCCGGAGCGGACGGGGCAGTCTACGGCCCCGTGGACAAGCCGACGCTTGCAGCATGGGTCACAGAAGGCCGCATAGGACACGAAGCCCTTGTTTCCGGAGGCGCGTCAGCCGAGTGGCTGCCGGTATCCCAACACCCCGATTTCGCCGGGGCCTTCCCTGCCCCCGGCACAGAGCCGCGCGCCACACGAAAGCGCCGTACGACCGCGCTCATCGCGGGCGGCACAGCAGTCGCACTGCTGGTTGCCGCTCTGTTCGCGGGCGTCCCTCTCGCACGCTCCGGCCGTTGGGGACTGCTGCCCGATGTGATCGCCGGCGCCTTCCGGGGCGACAGCGGCGCGGCACCGCGACCCGCCGACACCGTACGTCCCCACACTCCTGCCGTGCGCGAGGAGCCGTTGCCTGGCATCCGCGTAGACGCGCCTTCAGGCGCACTCGACGTCGAGCGCACGTTCTCGGGACGGCCGCTCGACGGTGCCGAGATGGCGCAGGCGGACGCTGCGGTGCGAACACGCGGACTCATCGCGCTCGGCGGCTTCGATATCGATGCCGGGATGACCGATGAGGACCTCTTCCACGAGCCCGTGGAGATGTCGTTCGACCTCGAGGAGCTCGGCATACCGGAACAGCTCTGGGACGACGTGGGTATCGCAACAGTCGCCGATGACGGCACGGTCTTCCTTGTCGATTCCGAACTGCGGCGCGGCACACTCACCGTGGAGACACGGCACAACGGGAGTTGGCTGCCCGTTCTCATCCCGATGCTGGTAGCCGCGGCGACCGCTCTCGTGATCAAGGACCGGGCGGAGATCCCGGCGGGCGACTTCTCCGCGATCTACTGGAAGCCGGGTGCGCAGAACTTCCGGGTGATGTATCCCAAGGCCTGGCCAAGCCGCGACCCGGCTGGTGTCAAAGCCGCTGCTGACGAGTACGCGGACCTGCTGAGAAAGCATCGGCTCACCCCCGCAGACCTCTCGGCGCCATCGGCGACCGCGGCGGATGACGGCGCCGCTCAGTCTCCCTCGCTCGATCCGTTCTCCGACGTCCGCGACCTTGGAACACAGCTTGCCGACCGCATGGAGCGTCTCGCGGCCCTGTACGCCGACCCCGCGTTCCAGGCCCTCCGCGAACAGGTGAAGAGCGAGACGTGGCTCAAGGAGACCTACCTCCCAACCCGTGTAGGCAACGCGCTCACCGCGCTCGACCGTGGCCGCGAGTACCTCGACCATCGCGGCTTCCGGAAACCCGGTGTCGAGAAGTACGGCATCGCCGTCGACGTCTACATCGTGGACAAACCGCTCGCGCCCGAACTCTACGGTGAGGCGCATAATACCTGGACGTCCTCACCATTCATCGTGCTCGACGGCACCAAGATCCCCGATGCTGCCCCATCGGCCTTCGACGCCACGCAGATGGCGGCCTTCGATGAGATCCAGATGGCAGCGATGCACGAGCTCTTCCACGTCGTGCAATCGGCCTATGTGTTCATGGACCGCAATGCCTACCTGTGGTTCAACGAGGCCACAGCCGTGCTCCTGGAACTCGAGGCCGAGAAGTACTACGTGACCGAGAAGAAGTACGCCACCACCTGGGACACCACGAAACGCTCGTATGACGCGTTCTTCGACCCGATGGAGTTCTTCGACTCCTCGGGTGCGAAGCCCAATCAGCAGCACGGCTACGGCGAGTCGCACTTCTTCGAGTTCCTCCGCGACTACTACTTCACCACCGCCAATGGGCGCGAGCAGTTCCTCCCCAGGCTGTACGAAGATGTCGCGTCCCTGCGAGGCGGCGGCGTCGCAAGCCTGTACAGAACCACCGGCGGCACACCCGAGTCGCTCCAGAAGGTCTTCTACGCCTTCACCTATGCCTCGGGGGACGACCTCGCCACGGCGCATATCGGCACCGGTACGACCGCCAAGACTCCGAAGGCCACGATAGACGCCGCGCACCCGATGCACGTGATGCGGTTCGCCAAGGGCGGTTCTCCGCTCTCAACGCTCATCACGCAGATCGACATCGCCGGTGCGCCGGTGCAGCCCGGCGCGGGCACACCCACTGACCCCGTGTACGTGCTTTCCACCCTCGGGATCGAAGAACGCGGGGCCATCGTCCGGCTGAGCGTCCCCGCCGCCGGCAAGGGCGAGTGGGACGAGATCACGGGCGGCTGCGTGCTGCCTGCGCAACGCCGTTTCCACGTGATGCGCGCTGAGACGTACGTCACCGCACCAGATACGGTCGCCTCGGCAGGGGATGCCGTGACCGACCACGGACCGGTCGTCTTCGGCATGTACCCCGGGGCAGCGCCGACGGTCGACATCGAAGACAAGCAGGTCACGGTGAGTTGGAAACCGAGTC